>NZ_SMTB01000075.1:0-14151 GCF_006864105.1 Acinetobacter sp. RF14B
TTTGCGAGATTAAAACATTTCCGTGCTATTGCTACCCGATTTGATAAGCTTGCACGAAATTATCAGTCTATGATTTACATTGCTTGCATGTTTATTTGGTGTAAAGCCAAATGAGGACACGCCCTAGGCTTTACACTATTAAAGACTATAAAAATAAAAAGCTTGGTTTGAATTTTAAATTGATTTTAAAAATATTCTTGGTCGTTTTTGGCTTAATCCGTATAATGCCTTAATTTTGTCAGTTTGAAGGGTCTCCTCATGAGTATTATTGTTGCTTTAGATGCGAAAAGTCATTATGACGCAATGACCATTGCCGGACAATTAGACCCTCAATTATGCCGTGTAAAAGTCGGTAAAGAACTATTTACCCATGAGGGCTCCTCTATTGTTAAAGCCTTACATGGTGAAGGTTTTGAAGTATTTTTAGATTTAAAATTTCACGATATTCCAAACACAACTGCACAAGCGGTATGTGCTGCTGCGGATATGGGTGTATGGATGGTGAATGTTCACGCTTCGGGTGGACGTAAAATGATGGAAACCTGTGTCGAGCGTTTAAAAGCCGGGAATTATAATACCCAGCTGATTGCAGTAACAGTATTAACCTCAATGGGGCGTGAAGATCTGGCGGATTTGGGGCTGGATATTGAGCCTTTTGAGCAGGTTAAGCGTCTTGCAAAATTGACTAAAGAGAGTGGTCTGGATGGGGTGGTATGTTCAGCTCAAGAAGCAAAAATGCTGCGTGAAAATTTAGGTGCAGAGTTTGCGTTGGTCACCCCGGGTATTCGTCCAGAAGGCTCAAGTGCCGATGACCAAAAGCGTATTTTGACACCAAAGCAGGCGATGCTAGATGGTGCTACGCATTTAGTGATTGGTCGTCCGATTACGAAATCGCAAAATCCTCGTCAGATGTTAAAAGATATTTTGCTGACTTTGTAAGTCTTGCAGCATAAAAAAGCCTTTCAACTGGAAGGCTTTTTTTATGGATAAAGAAAATAGACGCTAAGAAATAATGATTAGGTTTGCAATTTTCTAGTCTTTCTTTAAAACAAGGCGAGATTTTCGCAAATGGTGATGAGTCAGAGTTTAAAACCCGGTTTAGATTGCCGCCAATACACTGACTAAAATCGGTGCCAATACCGATAACACAAAACCGCTAACCATCGCATGAGGAATAAAGTCATTGCCACATGCCTGTTTCACCATGGGTAAAGTGACATCCATCGCGGTTGCGCCGGCAGATGAAATTGCAGAACGTGGATAGCGCCATCCGATCATGTACATAAACAGAATGGCAAAAATCTCCCGGAACAGGTCATTCATCAGTGCGATACTGCCAAGCTCTGCATTTTTGAGTTCGGTTACGACCACACCGGACATTGAATAGAAACCATATCCTTGTGAGAGCATGATCAGGTCTTTTAAGGCGATGTGCGAGTTCCAGAACGAATATAAGACCACCCCCAATAATGAGCCTACAATACAGCCCACAGGAACCAGCATGATGCGCCAGTTCAGCCAGGATTTATCCAGGGGAGAATAGGCTAAGTCAAGCCCGATTAGCAGCATATAGACCAGTAATAAATGCCAGGTACTGATATGCAAGCTGTAATCATGGTGGCTGGAAAATTCAGCAATTGCATAACCCAAACCAAGTGCAATGAAGGCATAGCTGATATTGATCAGGGAGCTTAGCAATAATTCAGCAGACACCTTTCCCTGCAAGGGCGTAACACCTATAGCTTTATAGAGCGCATAGCAGCAGATAAAAGCGCCTAAAGAAGTTGCAAGCGCAATACTGAGGGAACTAGAGAGAATTAGCGATGGGCTGGTAATGCTGTGCAGCGTCTGAGAAAACTCAATTGCAATCGCAATCAATAGAATATAGGTAAAATAAGGCAATATTTTAAAAGCGAATTTTTCCAGCCACTCCGGAATTCTTTTTGCCAGAACAAAGCCGAAAAACAGACAAAACAGTAACTGAAAAATAAGCCACAAAGATTGCATACAAATAGGCAGGTAATGGAATACCTGCCTATTATGACCAAATCATGTTTAAGCTGCACGGTTTCCTGAAGATTTATTCAGCAATCTGTAAGCTGCCGGATTTGGTTTGCGGGTCTGTAACCAGTATTTCCAGGTATAGGTTGGCCAGAGGGCAAAGTTTTTACCACCATCCTGCTGATACCAGCTGACGCAGCCCGATTGCCATACTGTACCTTTTAGCTGTTCCTGAATATCGTGGTTAAACTGTTCCTGAATGTCGTCTTTTACCACAATGGCTTCACATTGTGTCCGTTTTACCAGCTGAATCAGCTGTAGAATATAATTTATCTGGGATTCGATCATAAAAATAACCGAGTTGTGCGCAAGTATGGTATTGGGACCCAGCAATTGGAACAGGTTCGGGAAACCTTTGGTGCAGATGCCGTAATAACTTTCCGCTCCCGTTTTCCAGGCATCTTTCAGTTCAAGACCATTTTGACCATAACATGCAAAGGAGTTTAGATAGATTCTTGGATCGGTAATAAAGCCAGTCCCATAAATCAGGCAGTCGATGGGACGTTCTTTCCCATCTTGGGTAATAATACTATTTTCCCTAACCTCCTGAATGCCTTCAGTAATCAGTTCAACATTTGGACGGTTGAAGGTCGGGAAGTAGGTGTTGGAAATCAGGATGCGCTTACATCCCATAATATAGTCAGGGGTCAGTTTTTTTGCAGTGGCCTTATTCTTGACCTGATAACGGATAAACGCTTCAGCCAGTTTCTGTCCATATTTCATGATCTGTGGTTGAACAATAGGTACAACTCGCGATTCATTCGACCAGTAAAGCCGCGCACGGTGAATTTTTCGGAACCAGTCAAAGCGGCTGAACAGTTTTTTATCCAAAGCATGATAGGTCCGTTCATCACGTGGAATTACCCAGGCTGCGGTACGCTGAAATACATACAGATTTTTGACTTCAACTGCAATTTTTGGAATGTACTGAATAGCACTGCCACCGGTGCCAATTGAGGCTACATTTTTGTCAGTCAGATTGTATTCGTGATCCCAGTGAGAGGAGTGGAATACTTTGCCCTTAAATTTTTCAATGCCTTTGATATGAGGAATTTGAGGTACATGCAAGGGACCCGAAGCCAAGACCATGAACTGAGCAATCACTTTACGATTATTGTTTAGTTCCAGATGCCATTCGCAGTCATTTTCCTGATAGCTTGCCGATTTTACCTCACTGTTAAACTGACAGTAGTTTTTCAGGTTATGGTTTTGAACCAGATCCTGAATATAGGCAAAAATTTCAGGAGCTTCGGCATAACGTTTGCTCCAGTCGGTCTTCGGGGCAAAGGACAGGGAATACAGATGCGACTGTACATCACATGCTGCACCGGGATACTGGTTTTCACGCCATGTTCCACCGACATCATCTGCTTTTTCAAGAATGATAAAGTCTCTGATTCCTGACTGGAGCAGGCGTATGGCCATGCCAAGGCCACCAAAGCCGGCTCCTATAATTGCTATTGTGGTTTTTTGAATATTCTGTGTAGATGATGCATCTCGCATATTTTTATATTCCTGATATACATATTTTTAACCCAGCATAATAGAGTTTCTAGCGCGATAACATGATGCCGATGACATTAATATTGATATATTCGGCAATTTGCAACTGTGCCTTAATATAGTAAAAAATAAAAGACGTTCTGAATTTGAAAAACTTATGAAAAGATCAATTCTGGGTTTACTGTATATAATTCAGGGAATGCGCAAGGCAGGCGTAGATGTGGATGAGCGTTTGCAGGGTATTGGTATACATGCAGAGGCTCTTGATCCTGCAGCTGTGATTCATCCTGAACTTGAAAAAGATGTGTTCAGGGTGATTGGTGAATCTGTTGCAGCAGAGGCCGGCCTGGAGATTGGACAACATTATGCACTTGCCGGCTATGGACCTTTGCTGATGTTGCTGGTGACCAGTGATAATATCGCTACGGTGCTTAAAAAAGGCATTGAATATCAGGGTTTGACACATCTGACAGGCCATTTAAGCCTGAAGCGTTCAGCGCATGCGGTGGCGTTGTGTTATCAGCCTGAAGATTTGCTGAGCCCACTGGGTCAACTTCGTGCCCAATGTGAAATTTCAGGAACTTATAAGTTTGTTCAGGATATTTACAGAATGATGGGATTGGCCAGGCCTGATCTAAAGGTCGAGCTGCCATTTGCCCAGTCGGAAAATCCTGATATCCAGAAAATGTACCGTGACTATTATGGTCCGCAGCTTCAGTATTCGAGTACAAGTGCTGCATTCTGGTTTGATGAAGCGGTATTGGATATCAGGATTCCTTCAGAGGATGCAGTGACTTTTGCACTCTATGAAGCTAAATGTCTGGCCGAAGTGCAGCGTTTGCATGAAGATGAAAATACACCGACTGTGGTACAGCGGGTACAAGATTATCTGGAGTTGCAAAACGGGATGATGCCGACGATGGCAGAAACTGCACAAGCCCTGAGTATTCCTGAGCGCACCTTGCGCCATCAGTTACAGCAAGTGGGGACCAGTTATAAGCAGATTCGAGAAGAGATTATTAAAGACAAAGCTTTGCGGTTAATTGAGTATAAACAGTATTCCATTGAAATGATTGCAGAGCTCTTGGGCTATTCTGAGCCGGCGGCTTTTAATCATGCGTTTAAGCGCTGGTTTGGGCAAAGTCCGCGACAATATGTAAAATAGCCTAAGTTTGTTTATGCCAAAGTGTTATAGCGTGACCATTGAACTTCGCTATAATTAAATTGATCCTAAATAGTACGAAATTTTATGTCCGATTTTAATTCTCAGCACAGTACCGCTTTTAATCCGATTTCTCCTGCAGAACGTTATGCGCAGGCTTTATCTTCAGGGCAGTTTATGCCGGATGATGCACAGGCCATGGCAGTACATGAATTGAACCGTGTCTGGCTGGAATTGATACAGCGTTTTAAGGCGTCTAAAAAAGCCTTTCGCCGTTTTCGTCGCCAAACTGCACCCAAAGGGGTATATATGTGGGGCGGTGTGGGACGTGGAAAAACCTGGTTGATGGATCAGTTTTATGAGTCGATTCCATTTCGCCGCAAAACCCGCATGCACTTTCATCACTTCATGCAATATGTACATCGTGAATTAAACAAATTATCGGGCCAGCGTAATCCATTAGATTCCGTAGCCGATCAAATTTATAAAGAAGCGGTCATTATCTGTTTTGATGAGTTTTTTGTATCTAACGTTACGGATGCCATGATTCTGAGCGATTTGTTTCAGAAACTTTTTGAGCGTGGGATTACCTTAGTGGCAACTTCCAATATTGCACCGGATGGTCTATATAAAAACGGCATTCACCGTGATCGCTTTTTGCCTACGATTGAATTGGTCAAAAAGAATTGTGTGATTCTAAATGTCGATGCAGGCGTGGATTACCGTCTGCGTGTGCTAAAGCAGGCACAGCTGTTTAAATATCCATTAACGCATGAAAATAAAAACTGGATGGCTCAACGCTTTAAGGCCTTGACCCAGACCCAGGTTCAATCTCAGGAACCGATTATTATCAATAATCGTATCGTAGAAACAGTGGCACATACTGAAGACGTATTATGGTGTGAATTTTCAGAGTTGTGTCTAAAACCGCGCAGTCCGGCTGACTTTATTGAAATCTCCAATATTTATAATACTGTGCTGGTCAGTAATGTGCCGCATTTAACCGATTTCCTGAACGACGGAACCCGCCGTTTTATTTATCTGGTCGATGAATTTTATGACCGTGGAGTCAAATTACTGCTAACCTCGGAGGATAATATCATTGATATTTACCAAGGTGAGAAGCTGGCCTTTGAAATTGAACGGACCCGTTCACGTCTGCTAGAGATGCAGTCGGATGAATATCTGTGCTCAGAGCATCGCCAGATTGAAAAAATTGCCTCAAGTGAGCCTGAATAAAAATCAAAAGTGCTGGTTTTCAACCGGCACTTTTTTTATCAGCATAAAATCTGAAAGAGTCGACAACCGCGATTAAACATGGCTTAATCTTGATCTAAATATGACCTTGTATAAAAAGAACGGACAACTTTTATTCAAAAATCTGAACTTAAGTCTAATGTCTCCATTTCAAAAACTTTATACACTGTCATTAGGGTATTTAGCAGAATGATATATCCACGAATTAAATACGATCTTATATGAATATGATGAGGGTATTCATATTGGAAAAATGCTCGGTATTTAGCAATGTGATAATACTATTCAGCTAGATTTTAATCGGTATACTAGAATCTCTTGTATAAAAAGTAGCAATATCAGGAAAGACAATGACTGCACGTATTCAAAAAGGCAAGTTAGCGATTGCTAAAGAACTTTACGATTTTATCGAAAATGAAGCACTACCAGGTTCTGGTTTGGACAGTGAAACCTACTGGAAAAACTTTGAACAAGTCGTTGTTGATCTTAGCCCTAAAAACAAAGCACTTTTGGCTAAGCGTGATGAGATTCAGGCTAAAATTGATGAATGGCATCGCAATAACACATTTGAATTACAAGCTTACAAAGCTTTCTTGACTGAAATTGGCTACTTGCTACCAGAAGTAGAAGATTTCCGCATCAGCACTGAAAACGTAGACGAAGAGATTGCAGTACTGGCAGGCCCGCAGCTGGTGGTTCCAGTACGTAATGCACGTTACTGCCTGAACGCAGCCAATGCGCGCTGGGGTTCATTATATGATGCACTCTATGGCTTTGACGTCATCTCTGAAGAAGATGGAGCTGAAAAAGGTAAAGGCTATAACCCTAAACGTGGGGAGAAAGTTATTGCATTCGCGAAAAACTTCCTGAATGAAACTTTCCCGCTGGCGCAAGGCTCACATGCAGAGGCTACGCAATATGCGGTTGAGGGCGACAAGCTGGTTGTTAGTTTAAAAGATGGTTCAACGACCACTCTTGCAAATGCAGCACAATTTGTTGGCTTTAATGGCGAAGCAGCGTCACCATCTGAAATCGTATTAAAAAATAATGGCCTGCACGCAATTATCCAGATTGATGCAGATAGCCAGATTGGTCAGGCAGATGCAGCCGGCGTAAAAGACATCGTTCTTGAAGCTGCGGTAACGACTATTCAGGATTTAGAAGATTCTATCGCGGCCGTAGATGCAGAAGAGAAAGTTGAAGGCTACCGTAACTGGTTAGGCCTGATGAAAGGTACGCTGGAAGAGTCTATCGAGAAAAATGGCAAGACCATTACTCGTAAACTGAATGCTGACCGTACGTTCAAAAACCTGGAAGGCGGCGAGACCAAGCTTCATGGCCGTTCATTAATGTTACTTCGTAACGTAGGTCATCTAATGACTAACCCGGCGATCCTGGTTGATGGTGCTGAAATTTACGAAGGCATCATGGATGCGTTAATTACGCCATTGCTGTCTTTTGCAGATATCAAAGGTGAAAACACGATCAAGAACTCACGCAAAGGTTCTATGTACATTGTGAAGCCAAAAATGCACGGTCCTGAAGAGGTTGCATTTGCGGTTGAGTTGTTTGAGCGCGTTGAACAGGCACTCGGTCTTCCTGCAAAAACCCTGAAAATCGGGATTATGGATGAAGAGCGCCGTACATCTGTCAACCTGAAAAACTGTATTGCGCAAGCTAAAGATCGCACGATCTTCATTAATACAGGTTTCATGGACCGTACCGGTGATGAAATTCATACCTTTATGGAAGCGGGTCCATTCGTTCGTAAGGGTGAAGTGAAAGGTCAAATCTGGTTCCCAGCGTACGAAAATCGTAACGTGATGGTAGGTCTGCAAACCGGTTTACGTGGTAAAGCACAAATTGGTAAAGGCATGTGGCCAAAACCGGACATGCTGCTAGACATGTACAAAACCAAGAGTGAGCATCCAGAAGCAGGTGCAAGCTGTGCATGGGTTCCGTCTCCTACTGGTGCAGTAATTCACGCAATTCACTATCATCAAATCAATGTGGCAGACCGCCAGCAGGAATTGCTGTCAACTGAAGCATTGCCACTCGATGACTTGTTAACTCCACCTCTTGCGACTGACACTAACTGGTCTGAAGAAGAGAAGCTAAAAGAACTGGAAAATAACTGTCAGGGTATCTTGGGTTATGTGGTTCGTTGGGTTGATCTGGGTGTAGGCTGTTCTAAAGTGCCAGACATTAATAATGTGGGCTTGATGGAAGACCGTGCAACTTTACGTATTTCTTCCCAGCACGTAGCGAACTGGTTACGTCACGGTATCGTAACGCGTGAGCAGGTTGAAGATGTGATGCAGCGCATGGCAAAAATTGTGGATGAGCAAAATGCCAATGATCCACTGTATACGCCAATGTCAGCCGACTTTGCAAACAATATTGCGTTCCAGGCAGCTTCTGACTTGATCTTTAAAGGAGGCGAACAGCCTTCAGGTTATACAGAGCCGCTATTACACGCAGCACGTTTGAAACTTAAAGGTTATACAGGTGATTAACCCTGTTAATTTAAAAAAGCCTCTTCGGGGGCTTTTTTTATGCCTGAGCGGAATGGGAGAACGCTAACCTAGCCAAAAGGAAAGGAACTGGCAAAGCCAAACTGTTCTGATAAAGTAAGTAGAGAGATCAAAAACAATAGGTAACAGAATGGTACATTATACAGCTCTGGATCAGCAGTTTATTGCAGGAAAATGGTAGCCAGGCCGCTCACAACAAATTATTCAAAACCTTAATCCTTATACTCAGGATCTTATTTTTAATTTACAGGCAGCCAGTACGGCAGATGTGGATGCTGCCTATACTGCTGCAATTAAGGCTTTTCAGGAAGCTGCGCTGAAATCAGTGCAATTGCGTCAGGATGTTTTGCATAAACTGCACCAGATTATTCAGTTACGCCGTGAAGAAATCATTGACTGGCTGATTGTTGAATCCGGTAGTACCCGTCTAAAAGCGGGTCTTGAAGTCGAAGCGGCTTTGGGCATTATTAAAGAAAGCCAAAGTTTTCCAGATCAGTTGCAGACTGAAGAATTACAGAGCCAGGATCCGCAACGTAAAAGCTGGGTATTGCGCAAGCCTTTGGGGGTCATTGGGGTAATTAGTCCCTGGAATTTTCCATTTCATTTATCTATGCGTTCTGTCGCAACAGCAATTGCCTGTGGTAATACTGTGGTGCTCAAACCGGCAAGTGATACGCCAGTGACAGGTGGAACATTACTCGGAAAATTATTTGAAGAAGCCGGTGTTCCTACAGGAGTGCTGAATATTATTGCGGGTGCAGGCAGCGAAATTGGTGATTATTTTGTTGAGCATTCGGTGCCCAAAATGATTTCTTTTACCGGCTCTACCGAAGTCGGACAAAATGTAGGCGCCAAGGCTTTAGCCAGTAGCAGAATAAAACGGATAGCGCTGGAGTTGGGTGGAAATGCCCCTTTGGTGATTCTGGACGATGCTGACGTGGATCTGGCGGTTGAGTTAACCGTAATGGGACGTTTTATTCATCAAGGGCAAATCTGCATGAGCACCAATCGTGTCATTGTGGATGCTTCGCTTCATGATGTATATGTAGAAAAACTGCTTGAGCGGATCAAAACTATTCCTGTCGGGGATCCTAATCTGCCTGAAACTCTGATCGGGCCGATTATTAACCAGAGTCAAGTCAATAAACATCAGCACTTAATTCAAAGAGGCAAAGAACAGGGCGCCCAGCTGGTTTATGAGGGGGGAATTGAGGGGAATCTGGTTTATCCACATGTTTTTACTCAAGTCGCACCTGAAACAGAACTGGCACAGGAGGAAAGTTTTGGACCTATTTTACCGATCCTGAAAGCCCGTAATGAGGCTCATGCTTTAGAACTGGCGAATGATACCCGTTTTGGCCTGTCCAGTGCGGTATGTACCTCGAATATGGAACGCGGTCTGGACTTTGTGGCACAGTTGGATATTGGTATGAGCCATATCAATGGAATAACGGTGGCTGACCAGCCAAATGCTCCTTTCGGTGGTGAGAAAAACTCTGGCTTGGGGCGGTTTAATGGACGCTGGATTTTTGAGGAATTTACCCGTACTCAGTGGGTTACACTACCTAATGTAGGATACGAAGCTGTATAAAATCACTACAGGTGTTTAGGCAAAACATGGCTTATAATTAGCAAGAGAGAAATTACGTTCAGTGAGCCATGTGCGCCAATTTTAAGCCTTTAACTGTAGAACAATTACATGATTTGGGATTGCCGGAAATTCCTTTTGAATATTCTGAGGAAGTGTATCCCAATTATGCTGTGCCTTTATTATTTAATTCTGGCCAGGCTTTAGAATGGCGTTCAGTAAATTTTGGTTTAATTCCCAAATGGGCAGAAGATAAAACAATTGGGCTGAAAACCTACAATGCAAGAAATGAAACCTTATTACAAAAACCGACTTTTGCCGAGGCAACAGCAAAGTGCAAATTTGGTGTGATTCCAGTTTCAGAGTTTTATGAGTCAAAATACTTTGATCATAAACCGCAGCGTTGGGGAGTAAGGCGTAAAGATGGCAAAGCGACCTTTATTGCAGCACTGTATGAAATTGCACGGATACAGAATGAAGTGGTGCGCTCTGCCACCATGCTTACCATGGATGCAATCGACCATCCCATGATGAAAGACTTTCATGAGCCGGGCAATATTAAACGCTCCGTGATTGTGATTCCACATGAGCGTTTGGAGGAATGGTTAAGCTTGAAGCATGCTGATATACGCAGCTTTGTAGAAGGCTTTCCAGTCGAAGAATTTGAATGCTCACATGTGCCAAAAGAAAGAATCAAGAAAGACAGTTTGCAACTGAACTTTTTTGATTCTTGAAATTCTAGCAACTCATGACGGATCGTGCATTATTATAGTTATTGATTTCGCCCCCTAGACAAGAAAGAACAACAGCTTAACGAGCCAAATTCTTAAAAATATGACGTAAGCTTTCTATGGTCTTTTCAATTTGCAGTGGAGTAAGCCCATCAAAAGACTGTTCAAGTACCACATTGGTCAGGTCGTTAATCTTGTGAGTCATTTGCATCCCTTTTTCTGTGAGTACGACACGTGTGATACGCGCATCATCTTCACAAGAATAAGTTTCTACTAAACCTTCATCTTTGAGTCGATAAACGATCTTGGTGGTGGTCGACATTTTCGATACCACCATTTCAGAGAGATCGGACACGCTGGCATGGGGTTTGGACTTTAGAGCCAGAAGAATACGGCGACGCGAGTTATCTACCCCATATTTTTTCAGCGCGTGGTCTACATTTAATACATATTGCGCATGCACTTGAGTCACCCAGTAATAAGGAAAATTTTCCAGGTTAAAGTCGTCGGCACAAGGTAGAAATTTTGCATATTTTTTAGTCATAAAGTGTTCCTTTTATTTATTGTTTTAAAGCATTAACATTTTATGAAAAAGTTTATATGTGTTTCAACCTTTATTTAGAAAATGTTAATTGTTTGGCATTTTTTAAGAGCTTCTTAATATAAAAACCAAACTATTTATAAATTGCTTTAATCCCAAGAATTCAGGGCGGTTCTGATGCTTAATCAATTAAAAGTGTAATCACAGACCAAACGACATCAGATTTTTCATGGATTAGCCCCCAAAAAATTAGACGTTATCTTAATCAATAATATGTGCAAATTTCAAGCTTTTTGATATAAGAAAAATATATTAAATCAGCATTCTAGCCTGTATATAAAGCCTCTATTCTTTAAAAAAAATAATGTTATTCATGTAAATAGGAATGGAAGTATGACTTTGTCGGAATTTTTTCTTTGCTGAAGATATTGAACTGATGAGTCAATAATTTTTTACGAGCATAGAAAAATCCGTTCTTAATAAGATCTTTTATCGAACACACCCGATCAGTTTGGTACTTTATTCAATAGATAAAAGCTTTTAAAAGAATTTGTAATAAGTTATTTAGAAAATAAATTTGTCGGTTAAAAAACAGCTTAAAGGGGGCTGGAGGAGAAAATTTCTGGTAAATCTCGTGTAAATTTTGTGTAAATTAATTGGTCATAGAATTCTGATTTTATGCATAATGTGGGAATCTAAGTTAAAAAGGTTAAAATTGAATGGATCCTTCGCCGTGTGCTCATCTTCCATCTTGTTTTCTGAATGACTCAAATGGGGTGGGTGTCTAATGGAGTTTTTATTAGATCCCGGAATTTGGGTAGGTTTAATAACACTTGTTATTCTTGAAATAGTTTTAGGTATTGATAACCTGGTCTTTGTTGCGATTCTGGCGGAAAAATTACCTCCTGAGCAGCGAGACAAGGCACGTGTGATAGGCCTGTCTCTGGCCTTGTTTATGCGTTTGGGGCTGTTATTTGCAATTTCATGGCTGGTCACCCTGACCCGGCCATTAATTCAAATATCTGATTTAACATTTTCTGGACGTGATCTGATTTTACTTTTCGGCGGTTTATTCCTGGTCTATAAAGCTGTGGGGGAACTGCATGAAAAAGTTGAAGGAAAGCCTGAGCTTAAAGTTACAACAAATGTAGCCTACGCAAGTTTTAGTGCTGTTGTGGTTCAGATTGTGATTCTCGATGCTGTATTCTCTCTGGACTCGGTGATTACTGCCATCGGCATGGTTGATAATATCTACATCATGATGGCCGCGATGGTGATTGCGATGGGCGTCATGCTATTTGCATCTAAGCCATTAACTACTTTCGTGAACCAGCATCCGACGGTGGTCATTCTGTGTCTCAGCTTCCTGCTATTAATTGGAATCAGCCTGATTGCCGAAGGTTTTGGTTTCCATATTCCGAAAGGTTATATCTATTCTGGTATTGGCGTGGCAATTGCTATTGAAGCATTCAATCAGTTTAGCCAGCGTAATGTTGCTAAACATGAAGCTAAAATTCCGTTACGTCACCGTACTGCAGACTCTATTCTCAAGTTGATGGGCGGGCGTATTGAAACTGCGGGAACTGAAAAAAATGAGGCACAAGAAGCCTTTGCAGATGAAGAACGCTATATGATTGGAGGTGTTTTAACACTTGCCGAGCGTTCTGTGGCCTCAATTATGACACCGCGCAACCAGATTTCCTGGGTCAACCTGGATGACAGTCCTGAAGAAATCCGGGAAAAAATTCTGTCGGTGCCACATAGTCTCTTTCCGGTATGCCGTGGTGGGCTGGATAAAGTCCTGAGCGTAGTACGCGCCAAAGAGCTGTTAGATGTTCTGGATGAGCCGGAGGAGTTCAAAGCCTTAATCAAGCGTCATCGTCCGATCTATATTTTTGAACGCATGAAAGTGATTGATGCAATCAATACCTTACGTGCCTCGAAAGGCTCTCTGGTACTGGTCAGTGATGAATTTGGACATGTACAGGGGTTGATTTCACCGCTGGATGTCTTTGAGGCAATTGCTGGTGAATTCCCGGATGCTGATGAGCAGCTGGATCTGGTCAAAATTGATGAGAATCACTGGAAAGCTTCAGGCATGCTCGATCTTTATCAGCTTGAACTTGAGCTGGGCCTGATGGATCTGATTGAGGAAGATTCGGGCTATATCAGTGTTGCAGGTCTGATTCTGGACAAAACCCATACTGCGGTTGAAGTAGGGACGGAATTGAACTATCAGGGTATCCAGTTCAAGGTGACTGACGTTGAAAATAACCGGATTAAGACGGTGAGTATTCATTACCCGGTTGGATAGGCTGCTAAATAGCTACTATCAATAAGTCAAACCAGCCAGTTGTCGTCATGACAGCTGGTTTTTTTATATCCAGGTATTTAAAGAAGGCCGTCCTATCAGGAAAGATAAACTGGAGTATGGGTTTAAAAGATAGATAATCCTTATTCCAGTATTTTACAGAATCCACTTAGAACTGTTTAGCCTGAATAGGCCATTAAGTTTTAGTAATTGCTTGATAGGAAGTGACTTGCTATACAGCATGAACTTGCCTGAGAGCCTCCTGGTTAATCTGGTTTAAGGATGCAAAATTTTAAAATTGGCCTGCTGGGTGATACTATCGATATTGAGCTGATGGATTTCATCCAGAAAAGCGACATTGAAGTGCCCGAGCTGCCGGGATGTTTGAAAAGCCCGTTGACCTGCAATCGAAAAATGTACATGGGCAGCCAAGGCAGCAATCACCGGCGCCGCCACGGCGCTA
>NZ_SMTB01000076.1:0-14078 GCF_006864105.1 Acinetobacter sp. RF14B
AGAGGCGGAGAAAGCCGACAAGCAGGCTGCTCGTCCACGCCGTCCACGTGGCCGTCCACCTAAAAAAGCAAATCCTGCAACTGAGTCATAATTCGCCCAATTGTAGGAAGATAAAAAAACCTAGTCATTTCGGTGACTAGGTTTTTTTTGCTAAATTTAGTCAGAATAGGTTGATTGCACTAGACTTTAAACGTTAAAAGATAAGAGTTAAGCGTTTATTGCATATAAATCACATGTAGTGGATACGAAAAATAAATAGGAAGATCATGAGCCAGATGAACCAACCCGATCTGATTGGTATTGCAGATGTCGCAGCCAAAATTCCAGCTTTTTTAAATAAAATACCCAACCTGCTGCATGGACTAAAACAGGCTTATTTACGTACTCCCAATACCCCAACCGGTCTAGGTATGGCTTTTGAGAAAGCGGTCCTGCGTAATCCGGACGGAAACGCCTTACTGTTTGAACAACAGCGTTATAGCTATGCGCATTTAAATGCCTGGGCCAATCAGATTGCTCATTTCTATCTTTCCTTAGGCGCACAAAAAGGCGATGTGGTGGCGGTCATAATCGAAAACCGCCCCGAACTCATCGCGACGGTTATTGGTCTGGCAAAAATTGGCGTGACCATTGCCCTGCTTAATACCTCACAGGTTGGCAAAGTCCTTGCGCATAGCATCAACCTGGTCAAGCCGTTTGCTGTGATTGCCGGGGAAGAGTGCCGTGTCGCACTTGATGAAATCCGGCATGAGCTGGCTATTGCTGCGGGTCACTTCCACTGGTTTGCAGACCAAGATACACAAACAAATGCTGGGCAGGCACCCGAAGGCTTTGTCAATCTAGCAGAAAAAATTGACCTGTTCCCGAAATTCAACCCGTCTACCACCGGCTCAGTGCAGGGCAAAGACGGCCTGTTCTATATTTATACTTCGGGAACCACCGGCTTGCCGAAAGCTGTCATCTTTAGCAATGGACGCTGGACACTGGCCTATGGCACCTATGGTCATGTACTGAACCTGAATCAAGAGGATGTAATGTATTGCACCCTGCCACTTTATCATGCCACGGGGATGGTCGTGTGCTGGTGTGGCGTGATTGCAGGAAGCAGCGCACTGGCCATTCGGCGTAAATTCTCGACTTCCTCATTTTGGAAAGATGTCAAAAAATTTGATGCATCCGCAATTGGATATGTCGGCGAATTATGCCGTTATCTGATGGATGCACCGCCTTCGGAGCAGGAACACGGCCACCGCGTCACCAAAATGATTGGCAACGGCATGCGCCCGAATATCTGGGACAAGTTCAAAGCACGTTTTGGGATTAAAGAAGTTCTAGAGCTATATGCCTCCAGCGAAGGCAATGTCGGCTTTAGTAATGTGTTTAATTTTGACAATACGGTCGGCTTTTCGCCCACGCCCTATGCAATTATCGAATTTGATAAAGAGAGAAATGAACCAGTCCGGGATACCAAGGGTCACTGCAAACGGGTAAAAAAAGGTGAAACTGGCCTGTTAATTGGCAAGATTACCCGTCGTTCGCCTTTTGATGGCTATACCGATCCAGAAAAAAACAAGTCCGTGATTATGACCGACGTTTTCACTAAGGGAGATGCCTATTTCAATACCGGTGATCTGGTGCGTGATATCGGCTTTCGGCATGCCCAGTTTGTAGACCGTCTCGGTGACACTTTCCGCTGGAAAGGCGAAAATGTCTCGACTACTGAAGTCGAAAACATGCTGACCGAATATGAAAAGATCGTTGAAGCAGTGGTCTATGGCGTAGAAATCCCCAATACCAACGGCCGTGCCGGCATGGCGGCCATTACCCTGCAGCCAGGCAGTGAACTGAACGAACAGGACCTGAAACAGATGGTGAGTACCTTTAAGCAATGCTTGCCTACTTATGCAATTCCGGTGTTCTTGCGTATCCAGCAGCAAGTGGAAACTACGGGTACCTTTAAATACCAGAAAAACCAGCTTAAAGAACAGGCGTTTGATCCTCAAAAAACCGATGAACGCTTGCTGGTTTTGCTTCCGAATGCGACAGAATATTGTGAATTGACTCAAGAAATATTCAACAATATTCAAGCCTATCAATACCGTTTTTAGTTTCAAAGTGCATTTTTTAAAGAGATTGAGTGAATTTGTTGCATTTATAAACAAACATCAACAAGTTTGCTAATTTTTACTTGCGCTCAGTTGATAACTTGCTACAATACGCTCCATCAAAACGAAGTGGTGTTGAGGAAATCTCTTTTTCTTGCACTGCACATTCAGACAAGGTTTGAGTGTTGGTTCAGGGTCGTTAGCTCAGTCGGTAGAGCAGCGGACTTTTAATCCGTTGGTCCCGCGTTCGAATCGCGGACGACCCACCATTTATTTTGATGTACCTAGAGATGGGTCGTTAGCTCAGTCGGTAGAGCAGCGGACTTTTAATCCGTTGGTCCCGCGTTCGAATCGCGGACGACCCACCATCTTTTAAAGGCTTCTGATACGAAGCTCTTTTCGCTTTTAAAGCAATATCTTGAATGGGTCGTTAGCTCAGTCGGTAGAGCAGCGGACTTTTAATCCGTTGGTCCCGCGTTCGAATCGCGGACGACCCACCATTCTCCCCCTCAAAATAATTTTCTATTGATCAACCGATTATTCCGGTTTAGATCATAACGCTTATCTTATTAATTTTTATAAGTTTATTTACAATCAGAATAAGCTAATCCGCTTTTACCCTTCGATGCCCATGACATTATTCAAGGTCTGATCGCTTATTGCGGCGGGAAATTATCTTTTTTGCTCAAGACATAAGCTTTAGAGGGTGCCGGATAGCCACGCTCAAATAACTCCTGATTGATGGTTTCTTTTTCACTGTGAATTTTTTCCAGATTCATCACCAGCTGATTGCTATTTTTAATAATGTAATAAAAGCTGGCACCTTCTTTACGCTGGATAATCAGCTCGGTACGTTCCGGATTCACAATCCAGCGATCTTTACGATAGGTGATATTGCCATCATCGGAGTTCTTTGAATTATCAATAAAAATTTTACCATGCTGCACAATACTGCGATGCACTGTACCATCTGCTAATAAAGTCAGAATAAATTCAGCTGTTCCCTCGAGACAAGGTACAAAACGACCATCACACTGAATTTTAGCGCAATAGCGTCCTACAAAATCCTGAGCATATTCAGGTACAGGCTGAGACTCCCCGGCTGTTTCGGCCCGAAAATTGGTCTGGGAAGCGATCTGGGTCAAGGACTTGGCGACCACCGGCTCTGTAGGCACGGTATTGGCCGCCGTTATGCTGATCCCACTGGCCTGTTCCGATCCACCAATTTCCTGCATAGGCTGAACCTGATGACGATCACAGGCCAACAACCCCGCTATACCAGCGAATACCAGACCCAGCCGGCTCAAAGTATTGAATGCATAAACTGACACAATTGATTTCATCTTTTCACGCACCGCAATAGGGCTATATATGCCATAGGGCTTATAAGAGTTGTATAAATTTTTGACATAAATCAATGAATTTTTCATTATGTTAGAGGCTGGAGCCTAAATAATTAATCTTTATTAACATTACTTAACGAATTAATCGGGAGGATACGCTTTAAAATTTGCAAAAAAGCTCCATCTTTTAATTCATGAATCATTTTGTAAAGATTCAAGCTTATTTTTTTCAGGAGATATGTATGACCAATGTTGGTTTATATCGCTCGAACCGCTCCAATATGATTGCAGGTGTCATGGGCGGTATTGCTGAACGTTTTGGTTGGAACGTCACCCTATTACGTCTTATTTTTGTTTTGCTCTCGGTGATGAGTGCGGCCTTTCCGGGTATTTTGGTTTATCTGGTCTTATGGCTGGTGATTCCAAAAAAGAACCTGATGCTGGAAGAATAACCCTTATTTTCCTTTAAGTTTTCACCCAGATTGAATGTGGTGAACCTTTATACCGCAATAATTCCCCCAAATTATTGCGGTTTTTTTTATTGATTTTTCTTTCTATTTTTTAAAGCCGATCTCAAGCAGGCTATTTACCCTATCGCAGATTCGCTATAACTTAGTCATGTATTTCTAGAAATGGATATTCAATGACGCAGGCAGAATGGATCATCTTATGTCTTTGTGCATTTGCCGCGCTGTTACACGGATTAAGCGGCTTTGGCTTTCCAATGATGAGTACGGCGTTACTCTCGGCGCAATACTCCTTAAGTCTGGCCATCGCTCTGGTCATTCTGCCCTGCCTGCTGCTTAACCTGATTTTACTCAAAGCCGATCCTTCCCGGGGGATGCTCGCAAGCATCACTTATCATTTTAAAAAATACTGGCCACTGATTCTGAGCAGCCTATTGGGCAGCCTGCTCGGTGTAAAATTACTGCTTTGGCTGAATGAGGGCTATCTTAAATTATTGCTCGGTGCAGTAATCCTGTTTTATGTGCTGGACCAGCTGCGCCACCAGCCTTTTCAGGTCAGCCCTACTGTATGGAGCATGCTCGGGTTCGGTCTGCTGGCAGGGACAATTGGCGGGGCCACCAATGCCATGGCCCCTTTTTTAATGATGTATCTGCTGAGCTGCAAGATTTCTACCACTGAAGTCGTGATGGTCAGCAACCTGAATTTTATTGTCAGTAAACTGGTGCAGCTCTGTGTGCTCTTCCCTCTCCTGCTACAGCTCAATCCCCAACAGCAGTATATTTTAGTCTGGATTACAGCATTTGCGCTGGCCGGCGTCTGGATAGGCGGAAAGATTCGCCATCGGCTATCACCACAACATTTTAGATCTCTGGTCTTAGGACTGCTGCTGATCTTTGGCCTGCATGCACTCTGGCAAAGTACTGCACTATTACAACATTCTGCGCTACTCATTAAGTAGTATATTTTTCAGGACAATATCCATTACATTAGATCAATAATAACCAGGACAAATTCTTTCAAATAAAATGTGGAGTAAGGAGATTGTATGAGTGTTAATTTAACCACCCCGACCAATGTCATGCCCAAAGGAAGCCGTAAGGGTTGGATTCTGATTATTCTTTCCACCCTGATTGCCTATGGTCTGTATAACATTTTGCCCTATGATGAAAATGCCAATAAGGGCTTAGCCCTATTAATCTTTATTGGTATTTTATGGCTGACCGAAGCCTTACATATTACGATTACTGCACTACTGGTTCCCGTGCTGGCGGTACTGCTGGGCATGCCGATGGCCTCGGGTGAGGAACTGGTTCCCATCACAACTCAGGCAGCATTGGCCACGTTTGCTGATCCGGTAATTTTCCTGTTCTTCGGCGGTTTTGCTTTGGCAACGGCGCTGCATATCCAGAAACTCGACAAGAAAATTGCTATGTGGATTATTTCACTCTCCGGTGGGCATCTTGGCGTCTCGGTGCTGGCAATTTTTATCGTTACCGCCTTGCTTTCCATGTGGATTTCCAATACTGCCACCGCAGCAATGATGTTACCGCTGGCACTGGGCTTACTTGCACATCTGGATGTGCAGCATGAACGCAAAACCTTTGTTTTTATTCTGCTCGGGATTGCCTATTCCGCCAGTATTGGCGGTCTTGGCACCATGGTTGGCTCACCGCCCAATGCGATTGCGGCCAAGGCGCTCGACTATGATTTTGCCGACTGGATGAAAATCGGTTTACCGATGATGCTGATTATCCTACCTGCCATGCTGGTCAGTCTGTATCTGGTGCTGCGTCCAAAACTGAATCATAAAGTCCAGTTTATCACTGAAGATATTCCCTGGACCGGCACCCGTATCGCCACCATGATTCTGTTCCTATGTACTGCAACCGCCTGGATTTTCAGCAAGAAGCTGACGGAAAACTTTGGAATCAGTCAACCCGATACCTGGATTGCCATTTTAGCAGCTTGTATGGTGGTCATTCTGGGCACCGCGACATGGAAACAGATTTCAGAGAATACCGACTGGGGCGTGCTCTATCTGTTTGGTGGTGGCCTGACATTAAGTGCCGTTCTGAAAGATTCAGGCAGTTCACTGGTGCTGGGTCAGACTCTGGCCAATGCCTTTGGCGATGCCTCTCCACTACTGATTATTTTCGTGGTAGCAACCTTCATTATTTTCCTGACCGAATTTACCAGTAATACGGCCTCTGCCGCACTTCTGGTTCCGGTCTTTGCCGCCATTGCTGCCCAAATGGGTATGCCTAAAGAAATTCTGGTGATTGTAATTGGTATCGGTGCTTCCTGTGCCTTCATGCTACCTGTAGCCACCCCGCCAAATGCGATTGTGTTTGGTACCGGTCATATCCAGCAAAGTGAAATGATGAAAGTAGGCTTTGTCCTGAACATCATGTGTATTTTCCTGATTTCCCTATTTATTTACTGGTTCTTTATTTAATCTATCTTTTCAAATATAGACCAAAGCACACTCCGGTGTGCTTTTTTATGGACGTCTCCAAATTGTTCTAGTTTGCAAAAAGATAAGCCCTGTTTTTTTCTACACCTCAAATTCTATAAAACTGGCTGATAAGCAGACTCAATAAAATACAGGCCTCATCCCTGCTATAGGCAATTGAGTGTCTAAGCTTTCATTTTAAAATGGTTCAGTTCCTGATTTAAGGCGGCAATAATATCGGCCCGGCTAATAATCCCCACCAGCTGCTGCTCACTCACCACTGGAATATAATTAAAAGAACGTTCAACAAAATAAGGCACCAGATCCTGAATCGGTTGCAAGGGCTGCACTGTCACCACCTTACGGGTCATAATGTTTTTGACCGGATGTTCCCAGCTGCTGCGAAGATCACCAGCGTGCTTCAACCATTCCACCACCTCATACATCGCCAGGGTTCCGACCAGTTTTTCATTGGCATTGACCACTGGCAGGCTCATCAGGTTCATCTGCTTAAACTTGTCCAGAGCATGCTGAATATTATCTGTTTCATGCAATGTGACCACATCCTTGGTCATAATATCCTGACAGCTGAACTGGGTAACTGCACGCGCATTGGCCAGGTCTTGTGCCTCTAAAATAATCTTTTGCAAATCATATTCACTAATGTCCAGCAGCTCGGTCTGATGGTCCAGCACGTCCTGAATATCTTGCGGCCGAATTGTCACTTTCTGGGTCGGTGTTGGGTCTTTGGAGCGAGTATTCAGCTGGGCCTGTTGCTGTGGATAACGCTTGCCAATCATCCGGTTAAAAATAATTGCAATCACCATCAACAAGACCGAATTGAGCAGTACCGGATAAAAAACAAAGGCATAGCCCAATTCATGTACCGCACTACCGCCCAGTACTGCTGTAATAGCCACCGCACCACTGGGTGGATGCAGGGAATCCGTGGTCATCATCAGGATAATTGCTAGAGCCACTGCCAGACTAAAGGCTTCGGTCGGATTGGCAATATACAAGGCACAGGTCACACCAATCACCGCAGCAATGGTATTTCCCACCATAATGTTCCAGGGCTGTGCCAGGGGACTGGCTGGAACAGCAAAAAGTAGGACCGAAGACGCACCCATCGGCGCAATATACCAAGCCTCAAAGTCTCCCAGTATCCAGTAACTCAGCAGGGAGGATACTCCAAGACCCAGCAATGCACCGATTCCACATAACAAACGATCTTTAAAAGGAAGAACTTTAAAATTGGGTTTTAAGGTATTAAGCCATTCGAGATTTGAGTGAAACACGCTTTGCCTGGTCTGATTTTTTTACAAATTTTGCGTATTATAAAACCAAGTGTTATTGAAGATGTATTCATTTTATATCTTTTCTAAATTGATTTTTTTTACTGATACAACAATGCTTAAAATAAAACCAATAAATATCAGTAATTTAAAATCATATAAAATACAATTAACGCTTAAAAATTTTCACCATTCTTTTCTATTCCACTCAGAAACTATTATCTCAAGCTGAACTGATCAATCTTTTAGCTCAAGTAAAAGACCTCACTATCTTCCTGCCTGTGCCGGATCTCACTGAAAAAATTATGCGTTTTTGTCAGATGAAGGCTGAAGAACAGCTACTCGTCATAGTGAGAATGGAGAACAGGTTCAAAGAGTCAATCACGATCATTCATGTAGAATTACAGAATTTTCATCCTCTTGTACTGAGATTTGCACAAAGATTTAGCTTAATGTATGAACCAAAAGTTACTATCGAGTTAGAACCTTTTGATCATAAAACGCTGTTGGATTTTACCTGGATGTTTAGCGATTTGGCTAAAAAACCATCCCAACTGTGCATTTGAAATCAGGCAGCGCATAAACGATTTAAAAACAGGGATCAGAGCTTAAACCTTTGCCACACTCCGGCAAAGTCCTTATAATTGAGCACAATTTTTCTCTAATTTTAAGTGGATGACCATGAGTCGCGCCATATCGCATATTGATACTTTCCAAGGCTTAATTCTTGCCTTACAAAACTACTGGGCGGAGCAAGGCTGCGTCGTGTTACAACCTTACGACATGGAAATGGGTGCAGGAACATTCCACACTGCAACCTTCCTGCGTGCGCTGGGTCCTGAAACCTGGAACGCGGCCTATGTACAGCCTTCACGCCGTCCCAAAGATGGCCGTTATGGTGAAAACCCGAACCGTTTGCAACACTACTACCAGTTCCAGGTGGTACTAAAACCCAACCCGGACAACATCCAGCAGCTTTATCTGGATTCTTTAAAAGCGATTGGGATTGATCCTTTGGTACACGACATCCGTTTCGTGGAAGACAACTGGGAATCGCCAACACTGGGCGCATGGGGCTTAGGCTGGGAAGTATGGCTCAACGGTATGGAAGTGACGCAGTTCACGTACTTCCAGCAAGTTGGCGGTGTTGAATGCTACCCGGTTACGGGTGAAATCACCTATGGTCTGGAACGTCTGGCCATGTATTTACAAGGGGTAGATTCGGTTTACGACCTGGTCTGGACCAAAGGCCAGTTCGGTACAGTGACTTATGGCGATGTATTCCATCAAAATGAAGTAGAGCAATCGACTTATAACTTTGAATATGCCCCGATCGAGAAGATGCTTGATCTGTTCGACTTTTATGAAGCTGAAGCATCTCGCCTGATTGAAGCTGAACTGCCATTGCCTGCTTATGAACAAGTCATCAAGGCATCTCATTGCTTTAACTTGCTCGATGCACGCGGTGCAATCTCGGTGACTGAGCGTCAGCGCTATATTTTACGTGTACGCACGCTTGCACGTTCTATTGCACAAAGTTATGTCGCTGCACGTGCCAAACTGGGCTTCCCAATGGCTGAACCGCATCTGCGTGATGAAGTCTTGGCACAATTAAAAGCCCAAGTGGAAGCAGAAGCAGCCCAAGCAGAAAAATCAGCGGAGAACAAATAATGTCTAAACATACCATTTTATTTGAACTTGGCTGTGAAGAACTTCCACCAAAAAGCCTGAAAAAATTACGTGATGCGCTGCAAGCAGAAACTGTAAAAGGCTTAAACGATGCTGGACTGGCTTTTGATTCTATCGAAGCATACGCAGCGCCCCGTCGTCTGGCTTTAAAAATTGTCAATGTTGACGCTGCGCAAGCCGATACACAAAAACGTTTTGATGGTCCTGCTGTACAGGCGGCGTATGATGCAGAAGGCAAACCGACGAAAGCCCTAGAAGGCTTTATGCGTGGTCAAGGGATTAGCGTTGATCAGGTCTCTACTTTTCAGGCCGGTAAAGTTGAAAAAGTGTGCTACTACAAAGATGTCAAAGGTCAAAGCCTGGATGCGCTGTTACCGCAAATTCTACAAAATGCGCTGGACAACTTACCTATCGCTAAACGTATGCGCTCTGCGGCAAGCCGTACCGAGTTTGTACGTCCAGTGAAATGGGTGGTATTGCTCAAAGATGATCAAGTGATTGAAGCGACTATTCAGGACCACCAAGCCGGTAACCTGAGCTATGGTCACCGTTTCCATGCGCCTGAAGCGATTACTCTGGCCCATGCGGAAGAATATCTTCCAAAGTTAAAAGCAGCTTACGTTGTGGCGTCTTTTGAAGAGCGCCAAGCCATTATCGACCAGCAAGTCAAAGCACTGGCGGATGAAGTGAATGCGATTGCAATTGTACCAAGCGACCTTCGTGATGAAGTGACTGCGCTGGTTGAATGGCCGGTGGCTTTACGTGCCAGCTTTGAAGAGCGCTTCCTGACCGTGCCGCAAGAAGCGCTGATCACCACCATGCAGGACAACCAGAAGTACTTCTGTCTGGTAAATGCTGAAAATAAATTACAGCCTTACTTCATTACTGTATCGAATATCGAATCTAAAGATCCGGCCCAGATTATTGAAGGTAACGAGAAAGTTGTTCGTCCGCGTCTATCTGATGCTGAATTCTTCTTCCTGCAAGATCAGAAGCAGCCACTGGCTTCTCGTAAAGAGAAACTGGCCAATATGATCTTCCAGATAGAATTGGGGACGCTTTGGAACAAGTCTGCACGTATCGCCAAACTGGCTGTGGCACTGGCGCCCATTACCGGTGCAAATGCTGCTGATGCTGAAAAAGCCGCGCTGCTGGCAAAATGCGATTTGACCTCTGAGCTGGTGGGCGAATTCCCTGAACTTCAAGGGATTGCGGGTACTTACTACGCACGTCTTGAAGGCGAAAATGATGAAGTTGCAGAAGCTTTAGGTGAACAATATTTACCTAAATTTGCAGGTGACGTTTTACCGAAAACCAAAACCGGTACGACGATTGCCCTGGCGGACCGTTTAGATACCTTGACGGGGATTTTCGGTATTGGTCAGGCACCGACTGGCTCTAAAGACCCGTTTGCACTGCGTCGTTCTGCGATTGGTATCCTGCGTCTGGTGACTGAAAATGAGCTGGATGTTTCAATTGAAGAACTGATCAAACTGGCTTTGGCTGCCTACGGCGCTGTACTGAAAGATCCGGCGAAGACTCTAGCCGATGCTGTTGCCTTCCTTGAAGGTCGTTACCGTGCCAAATATGAAGACAAAGGCGTTGCTGTTGACGTGATTCAAGCGGTTCAGGCGTTGACACCAAAATCCCCGCTGGATTTTGACAAGCGTGTCAATGCGGTTAATCACTTCCGTACATTGCCTGAAGCTGCTGCTCTAGCTGCTGCCAACAAACGTGTTGCGAATATTCTTGCCAAAGAGGCTGCTCCTGCTGGTGAAGTTGTTGAAGCAAATCTGGTGGAAGATGCTGAAAAAGCATTATTCGCTGAACTTGCGAAAATCACACCAGTGGTTGAGCCGCTATTTGCTTCTAAGGATTACACGGCTGCCTTGTCTGCATTGGCCGCCCTGCGTGCGCCAGTCGATGCATTCTTTGACGGTGTCATGGTCATGGCGGATGATGCTGAGCTAAAAGCAAACCGTTTACGTCTGCTTGCTCAGCTCCGTGATCTGTTCACGAAAGTTGCAGATATTTCGGTGCTTCTACACTAAAGCCCAATTGGTTGTAAAATACATGAAACCCCGCTATAACATTAGCGGGGTTTTTAATATCAAATGAAGTATGAACACATATTTATTCGCATGGAATCCGGATCGCTGGAATTGGCCAAATATTAAAGAAATGATCTCTCAAATTCCTGATAAAAAACCTATCCATAAGTGGAAAACTAATCGTAAACATAAGATTGGATATGGAGATAATTTCTTATTAGTAAAATTAGGCAATTTAGAAAAAAGTGATAAGGGAATAATCGGTTTTGGAAAAATTGTTTCTAATGTTTATAAAGATAAAGATGTTATTAAAAATATAGAACAAGTTAATTTTGTGGATCTTGAATTTGAAAAATTATCACTAAATCCTCTAATTTCATTAGAAGAGTTAGATAAGATTGATCCTAATATACATTGGACACCAGAAGGTAATGGAAATGCTATTCCAGCCTCGATTTTTCACAAAATTTTAAGTCAAATTAATAAAGAAAATAGCTCAATCTTATTTGAAAAGAAAATCTACTTTCCAATTATTGCCGAGACAATAGACTCCTTATTGATACAGCGGGAATCAGTACATCAAGATAAAATTGTTAAGGTATTGATAGATCAATATAATTCGACCTTTGAAAAAATATCAAAAAATTCTGGTAAGCCTATTTCATCTATTGCTGAAGATATGGTGAATTATTTTTCAAAGGAATTGCTTCAAAACTCAGAAATAGTTTCAGAGTGGCATGATAAGTATAAATTAAAACAAATTAATACTAATGAAAGTTTAAGTTATTCCTTAGCCTTCAATCCGTTTCAAGATGAAATTATTTCGAACGATACTGTCTATAAAGAAGGTAGTATTAAACAGATCACTATTAATGCTTATGAACGAAACCCCGAGGCTCGTAAAAAGTGCTTAAAACATTGGAAATATAAATGCCAATGTTGTGGTTTTGACTTTGAAAAGACTTACGGTGAAATTGGAAAAAACTTTATTCATGTTCATCATAAAAAACCTCTTTCCGAAATAAGAGAAGAATATGAGTTAGATCCAATAAATGATTTAATACCTGTCTGTGCAAATTGCCATGCTATGATTCATCGTAAAATTCCAGCTTATGAAATTGAAGAAATTAAATTTTTTTTAGAGCAAAATAAATCTAAAGAGCTGTAATAGACATATTTTTTTTCATAGAGAAAAGTATATTGAATACTTTTCTCTTTCATTTGCAGATAGCAAAACATATAGGCATTTCACTTTATATTCCCTATACTCAACTCAACAACACTCAACAAGAAAGAATCATATGAAATTTAAAGCTCTTATTTTGACGGGTCTTGCGAGTATTGCTCTTACAGCGTGTACATCTGCACCCAAAGTTCCGCAGCTTGAAGTTGGCGTCTTACAGGAAGTACAAAACCTCGACGTATCTCCTGAAACCACCAACAATCAGGCAAAACTGACCAAATTCCTCGATAAGTGTGTGATTGAATTTACAGGCGATATTGAAAATAACCGCATTATTGAACAATGGTCATTTAAAGGCATGACCTTGATGGATGCCGGTTCGGCAACTTTCCAGCGCGACGGCACCAGTACCGCGCAAAAATTCAATCTGCATGACGCAGGTGTACAAAAGAACTTTGTCACCTTAAGAGAACATTTCGCGAAAGATGCCCTGAGCCAATGTGAGTAAATGGATGGCCCTATTTTGATAAAAAAATAGGGCTATTTCTTTAAGCCGCCTAAAATTTAAAATTATTTCTTCCTCTTTTTTCTTTAGTATAAAAATGACAATGCTTTGGATCTCTCTATTTTAATATCTTCTTCACAGGATATTCATTGTTTTCAACCCTTCATCCGCTACACTAAAAACAAACTCAGACCATTCTTAGACAAATTCGAGGTCGCTCCATAATGAATATCAAAACTCCTCTTCTTTTAAGCGCAGCTTTAATGCTGTCTATACCGGCATTTGCACAGACCACGACTCAGCCCGCTAAACCGGTTAAACCCTATGGTGAAAACCCGAACCTGTTGCATGTGTTTGCCTATAAAGCGCAGGAAGGCGTAATCCATACTGCCGAAAAAGTCGGTGAAGTGACTGAAAAAGGTATTGCCAAAATTAAGCCGGGGGTCGATCGTGCCTGGGACAATACCAAGAGCGTAACCTCTGATACGGTACAAAAAGTAGATCAGGGCGCCCAGCAGGCTGCTCAACAGGCCAATCAAAAAATTCAGCAAACTAAAGAGGTGTGGGGTGGCAATCCTCAACAGCCTGCACCCATTCAACAGCAACCTTTAAGCCAGTCGTCAACAGTGACCGAAAGTCCAACTATGCCACAAGCTCAACCGCAGGCAGGCGCAGCCACCAGTTATGCGGTGACTGATCTATAAAAAAAGCTCCTCATGGGCTTTTTACATCTTGTGTAGCAGGAAAATTTTAGCTGCACACAAATGGCGAGAATCAATTCACCTGCCGAATCGGCTGGCCCTGTTTAAAGGCTTCGACATTTTCCAGCAACTGGTCCACGATTCGCTGACGTGCATCCACACTGCCCCAGGCATTATGTGGCGTCACAATCAGGTTCGGAATTGAAGCATCAAGCAGGACATTGCCCTCTTTAGGCGGTTCAACCGAGAGCACATCGGTCGCTGCACCTGCAATCTTGCCTTCATG
>NZ_SMTB01000077.1:0-14029 GCF_006864105.1 Acinetobacter sp. RF14B
TTCAAGGGTTTCTACAATCTCGATCTGCTCGATCAGGTCAGTTGCACCCGCAGCCAGCGCGTCAACATCCGGATGCGGATAGGTTTTCGGTGCCACCAGAACCAGCTTGGACAGGCCCATGGTTTTCATGGCGCGTAAGGCACTGCCAATGTTGGCAGGTAAGGTGGTATTGACCATGACAATACGCACATGGGAGAGATGTGCTGAAACGGTAGCATTGTCAATTTGACTCATGAACTTTCCAATTGTGAATGTTTTTAAATGAAATTACGAATATTGGGCCTGATTTTCCGCCTGATACAGGTCCATAGCATCCTCGATGCTCATATCGGCAGGTGGTGGCGGCACTTCGACAGGCTTGGCTTCTTCATAAGAGACGGCTCTGGCCGCTTTGGACTTAACTTGATATTCAATATGAATGGCCGATTTACCAAAGTAATCACGCAGCTTTATGAGCAGTTCATCCAGTGGCGCAACCTTCCAGTTCAGGCCCAAATGCAGTTCAGTACTGGCATAGTCATAATCCAGATATAAAATCACCGGAATATGCGTGCTCATATCTACATCCGTATAAAGCTGTAAGATCTGCTGTAAGTCACGTGCCAGTGTTTTGCTCTGGTGCTCGGCAGTCAGGGTGATTTTAATACTGTTAGCACGTTTCTGACGGATTTCATTTAAGCTAAAAGCTTTGGTCAAGCGGCCCAGTGGGCGGTCAAAACCTTCACGCTCATAAATTTCACCTTCAATGACTACCACTTTGTCGACCTGGACAATCTCTTTAAAACGCTGGAAACGTTCATGGTTGGTAGAAATTTCAATACGTGACGTACCATCATCCAGCGTAACCATCATCCGGTTCGGGAAGTTCGCCACATCTACCACCAGCCCGGCAAAGACCGTGGTTACGCCACGGCGTGTGGGGGTTAATTCATTAATTTGTGCAGGAACAAAGGCTTTCAGTTCATTGCGGTAGACATCAATCGGATGACCGGTCAGATACAGGCCGAGCGTGTCTTTTTCACCTTTAAGACGGACTTCATCTGACCAGGGTTTGACCGGTTTAGATGGCTTGCGCTGAACTTCTTCAACTTCACCAAACAGGTCCATAATGCCGGTTTCACGGTTTGAACGTGCCTGTTCTGCTGCCTGAACGGCTTGAGGCAGTTGTACCATCAAATCTGCACGTTCAATTCCCAGACAGTCGAGTGCGCCCGCACGGATCAAGGCTTCCAGAGTACGCTTATTGATTTTCTTCAAGTCGATCCGGTGACAGAAATCAAACAGGTCTTTATAAGGGCCTTGCTCGTTACGTGAGTTGATCACCGATTGCATTGCCGCTTCGCCCACGCCTTTAATCGCACCTAGACCATACACAATAGTTTTTTCATCAATGGCGTGGAACTGGTAAATCGACATATTGACTGAAGGTGGTAACACTTCCAGATTGTTTTTACGGCAGTCGTCAATCAGGAAGACCACGTTATCGGTGTTCTGCATTTCCGAGGACATGACTGCTGCCAGAAACTCAGCCGGATAATGGGCTTTTAACCAGGCAGTCTGATAGGCCACCAAAGCATAGGCAGCCGCATGTGATTTGTTAAAACCATAGCCGGCAAACTTTTCCATATAGTCAAAGATATGGTTGGCTGTGGCTTCATCAATATCTTTTTTTGCAGCGCCTTCAATGAAGATTTTACGCTGTTTGACCATTTCTTCAGGCTTTTTCTTACCCATGGCCCGGCGCAGCAAGTCCGCACCGCCCAAGGTATAACCGGCACAGTACTGCGCAGCCTGCATCACCTGTTCCTGATACACCATAATTCCGTAGGTCGGTTCCAAGACACCTTCCAACAGGGGATGCAGATATTCAAAATCGCCACCATGCATCCGGTGAATAAAGTCAGGAATCAGGTCCATCGGACCGGGACGGTATAAAGATACAAAGGCAATAATTTCTTCGAACTTACTAGGACGCGCCTCTTTCAGCATCTTTTTCATGCCCACAGATTCAAACTGGAAGACGGCGGTGGTGTTGGCATTAGCAAATACGAGGTAGGCGTCTTTGTCATCTAGCGGGATATAGGCAATATCCAGCGGTTTTTCACTCTGAATGCGTTTATTGATGTTCTTGACCGCATCTTCAATCACGGTCAGGTTACGCAAGCCTAAGAAGTCAAACTTCACCAGACCGGCAGACTCAACATCGTCCTTATCGAACTGTGCCACGCGTCCGGTACCATCAGCATCACACATGACCGCAGAGAAATCGGTAATCTTGGTCGGTGAAATGACCACACCACCAGCGTGTTTACCGGTATTTCGGGTAATGCCTTCAAGTTTGAGAGCCATTTCCCAGATCTCAGAAGCATCATCATAGTCAGGATTCGAGGGATTGGTCACCACATCCTTGAGTTGCGGTTCGGCTTCCAGCGACTCTTCCAATGTTAGACCCAACGGTTTGGTTGGAATCAGTTTAGAGATCCGATCTGCCAGACCATAAGATTTGCCTAGTACCCGTGCGACGTCACGAATTGCCCCTTTGGCAGCCATGGTACCGAAGGTTGCAATCTGGGACACCGCGTCACGGCCATAAGTGCGTGCAACATAGTCAATCACCCGGTCACGACCAGTAATACAGAAGTCTACGTCAAAATCGGGCATTGACACACGTTCCGGATTCAGGAAGCGTTCAAACAGCAGCTCGTAGCGTAACGGATCCAGGTCGGTAATTTTTAAACTATAGGCCACCAGTGAACCCGCACCTGAACCACGACCCGGACCTACCGGTACGCCGTTGCTCTTGGACCATTGAATAAAGTCCATGACGATCAGGAAGTAGCCAGGGAAACCCATCGAGTTAATGATGTTGATTTCATATTCAATCCGCTCATCATAAGGCTTACGGATTTCTGCCCAGTGCTCGTCACGCTCTGCAGGCGGATAAAGGAAGTCCAGACGCTCTTCGAGACCTTCTTTAGACAAATGGGCAAAGTAAGTATCAATGGTATGACCTTCAGGGATCGGATAATCCGGCAGAAAGTATTTGCCCAGTTGCAAGGTTACATTACAGCGCTTGGCAATATGGTAGGTGTTTTCAATTGCTGCAGGAATATCCGAGAAAAGCTCGGTCATTTCCTCGGCAGATTTAAAGTACTGTTCAGGTGAATAAGTTTTGGGACGGCGGTTATCGCCCAGAACATAGCCATCTGCAATACATACACGCGCTTCATGTGCTTCAAAGTCATTACGGGTCATAAAATGCACATCATTATGTGCCACGACCCCAATATTGTACTTTTTGGCCAGCTTAACCGCCTCAAGAATGAAGTTATCTTCATCTGGACGATTGGTACGGCTAAGTGCTAAATAGACACGATTCCCAAATTTTTCAATCCATTCTTCTAATAGTGGTTCAGCTTTTTGTGGATTGGAAGTAATAAGCATTTTTCCAACATCGGACTGTATGCCAAGCAGGGCAATCATGTCGTCGGACTGCTCCAGAATCCATTCTTTTTGTATGCAAGGAACGTCCAGTTGCTGTCCGCGAATAAAGCCTTCGGAGACCAGCTCAGTCAGGTTACGCCAACCTTTATTGGTCATGGCCAGTAAGGTCATACGATGTTCGGCATCATTCAGGCGAATTTCTGAACCTAAAATCGGTTTAATGCCTTTGCCTAGGCATTTTCCATAAAATTTTACTGCGGCATGCAGGTTGGACAAGTCGGTGAGAGCAAGGGCAGGCATTTGCTCTTTCTCAGCAGCTTTGACTAAATCAGGTATACGTACGATGGATTCAGTAATCGAAAATTCTGTATGAATACCAAGATGAACAAAGTGCATAAATGAGTCCCTGCAAAAACCGCTCGATAGTTTAACATGGGATTTATTGTTGCAGTTTGAAATTGATGGGAAATGCTGAACTTTTAATTTAATTGAGCGGCTTATTTTTCTTTAGTCTTGAAAAACGAGCAGCACTGCTGGGTGCACTCATAAAAAACTTTTCTTAGTTTGCTGAAATATTGTTAGATTACCCGCCAACGAGCCATGATCCATATATGAACTGTTAACCGAGCTGAATATGTCCTGCATCGTTATAGAGGAAAAATAAAACCCTCCGAAGAGGGCTGAACTATAATTTTTATCTTAACCGCGACAGCCAGTCACCGATACTTTGAACAATCTGGACCAGAATCAATAAGACAATCACTGTCATGATCACCACAGACGTGTCAAAACGCTGATAACCATAAGAAATAGCTAAATCACCAATACCACCAGCACCAACGGCCCCGGCCATCGCTGTCGCACCAATCAGGCTAATGGTTGCAGTGGTCAGATTGAGAATCAGGGAGCTACGGGCTTCGGGCAGGACAAATTTGAAAATAATCTGCATTGGAGTTGCACCCATCGCCTGTGCAGACTCAATAATGCCTGCATTTACTTCCAGCAACGAGGTTTCAATCAGGCGGCCAATATAAGGCCCGACATAAATGGTTAGCGGTACAATCGCCGCCCAAGTACCAATAGATGTTCCTACAATCCACTTGGTCAGCGGGATGACTGCAATCAGCAGAATAATAAACGGCAAGGAGCGAAGCGCATTCACAATTGGATTTAAACCGTGATAAATCACGCGATTTGGCAGAATGCCGTCCGGACGGGTTAGCAGTAAAATAATGGCTTGAACAAAGCCCCAGATACAGCCAAACAGCATGGCGAAAAATACCATGTGAAAGGTTTCCTGCAAGGCTGTGACGAACTGGTCCATGGACAGGGAGCTTTTCCAGAAAGGTGCAGTCAGCGTCGTCAACCACTGTACAATGAAATCTCTCATGCTTGTATTCCTGCTTGTGATACCTGCACACCTTGATCTTCCAGATATTGCAGGGCAGCGTTAATTTCAGTGCCATCGCCGGAGAGTTGAATAAACATCTGTCCAATCACGGAGCCATTAATTTCGGTCATGTTGGCAAACAGAATATTCAGGTTAATATTGAACTGTCTGATCACCGCTTGAATCACGGTTTCCTGCGCTGAACTGCCGAGAAATTTTAAACAATAAATACTCTGCTGATTCTGATTTTCCAGATTGTTTAAAATATTCACAGGCAAATGCTGCTGTAAAACGGTCTGGATAAAACTTCGGGTGGTTGGATGCTGCGGTTGACTGAAGATCTGCAAGGTAGAGCCGGTTTCAATCACATCACCTTTTTCCATTACGGCCACATAATCACAGATTGATTCAATCACATCCATTTCATGCGTTACCATCACAATCGTGATGCCTTGCTCTTCATTGATTTTTTTCAGGAGTTGTAATACGGATTTGGTGGTTTGTGGATCAAGTGCGGAAGTCGCTTCATCACAGAGTAAAATTTTAGGATGATTGGCAAGGGCGCGTGCAATACCGACACGCTGTTTTTGACCCCCGGAAAGCTCATCAGGATAGGTATTACGCTTATGTTTTAGATCAATAAAATCCAGTAATTCTTCCAGACGTTTTTCACGCTCAGCCTTGTTCCAGCCCAGAAGTTTCATCGGCATTTCAATATTGGCCGCCACGGTTTGGGTTTGCAGTAAATTAAAATGCTGGAAAATCATCCCGATACCTGCACGTTCTTGACGCAATGCTTTCGCATCCAAGGCCGTAAAATCTGTACCATTGATAATAACTTGTCCCGAGCTTGGACGTTCTAGCAGGTTAATCAGGCGAATTAATGTACTCTTGCCTGCGCCACTATATCCAATAATGCCAAAAATACTGCCTGTCGGGATCTGCAGATTGATCTGATTCAGGGCATGCAAGGTTTGACCTTTCAGCTCATACTGTTTGGAAATATTTTTAAATTCAATCATAGTGTCAAAAACTGCATTACCAGCAAAAAACAGGCAAGAAAAGCTTGCCTGTTTTTATATTGGGTAAAATATTACTGAGCTTCGGTCAAATAAGTAACGGGTTTGTTGACCGCGACTTTTGTGCCACCAAAGTGTTCATCAACATAGGCTTGCACAGCAGGAGTATGATACAGTGCGCCCACTTTTTGAAGTGCCGGGTCGTTCTGACGGTCTGCTGCCACCGCTAAAACATTTACATTCATTTTAGTGCTTTGATCAATTGGCTCATAGTAAATCGCATCTTTTAAGACGTTTAAACCGCCTTCCATCGCCAGAGTATTACCTAAAACAATCGCATCTACTTCGTCTTTTACGCGAACTGCAGTCGCCATTTGAATCGGTTTGATGACAATCTGTTTGGCGTTTTCAGTCACATCGGCCGTAGTGCCTTTGACATAGTCAAATTCAGGTTTAAGTTTCACCAGACCGGCAGACTGTAATAGCAGGAGGGCGCGTGACTCATTTGCACCATCATTTGGAATGGCAATGGTGGCACCGGTTTTAAACTCATGCAAGGATTTTACCTTGCTGGAGTAAATCCCCATAGGCTCTAAATAAGTGGTCGCGAGCGGGGCGATTTTTTGTGTATTGGCATCATTATACGCCACCATATAGGCATAGGACTGGAATGCGTTTAGGTCAATTTCTTTATTGGCGACCGCAGTATTCATGGCAACATAGTCGGTAAAATTTTTTACATCTAGCTTGAGACCTGCTTGCTTGGTTTCCGGCAATGTTGCAATGTAGCGCCAGATGTCGGCATCTGAACCGGTAGATGCCAGCGTTACGGTTTGCAGTTCGCCTGAGTTTTTAGCTTGAGCAGCATCACTGTCAGGAGCTTCCTGTTTGCTACACGCAGTTAAGGTGAATACAGATGCACCCAATAAGACACCCAGTAACTTTTTCATAAAAAATATCCTAATTCTTTGTTGCCTAAAGTATAAGCACTTTTAAGTCGTATTAAAGCAGCGTTTTATCGCGATCCTGCTTGAAAGTAAATCAGAATACGCACGGTATTTTCCTAAAGCATACATCTAAAGTTTCCAGCATCTACCCGATGAGCATCAAGCAATCGTGTACCTTCTTTTGTATTAAAACTGGAGAGAGCCGCCTTTCAATGGTCGCCATCATAACAATAAAGCTATATTCAGAATAGTGAAGTGAAAATGCGATCTTATCTATTTAGTAGAATAAGGATTAGAGGTTTCAACTAAAAAATCAATAAATACAAAGTATTATTTTTATCGAAAATCGGCAGGCGAAGTGATGGTTTAATTTATGATCTTTATAAGATTTTATCCAATCTAAATCATAAAAACGGATATAAGAAGCTTGGAACCACCTGTTTTTATTGTTTTTATCTGCAAAATATATTTTATGTTTATGACGCTGTAGGAAGCATGCTGCTCATAAATCAATTCTACAGGGGGTGAAAATATATTTAAGAAATGCTGGAGGCGTAAACGTCGACAGTGATCAAATTTTTAAACTTGCTAGACGCCAGTTTTTGTCATCAACGCTTTGGATCAAAGGTGGAAGAGGGAAGACGGATAAAATTTATAGTGATAAAAATATAAAAAATGATGCACAAAATCCAAATCTGGAGCGATAAAAAGCCCTATATAAAATAGGGCTTTTACAATTCACGATTATAGAAAATATTAAGTATTTTCACGCGCAATCGCACGGTAGCCAATATCCTTACGGTATTGAACACCGTCAAAAGTGACTTTTTCACACAGTTCCAAAGCTTTGGCTTGTGCTTCACCGATGGTATTGCCCAGTGCAGTTACACAAAGTACACGGCCACCAGCTGTCACAATTTCACCTTTCTCATTGGCTTTAGTACCTGCATGGAAGACTTTGGCATCGGCCATTTCAGTGTCTAGGCCTGAAATCACATCACCATTGCTTGAAGTTTCCGGGTAGCCACGTGACGCAAGTACGATACCGACAGTTTTACGCTCATCCCAGTCAGCTTCTGCTGGCAGCTTGCCTGCAAGACCTGCTTCCACCAGTTCCACCAAAGAAGATTTTAAGCGCATCATGATTGGCTGGGTTTCAGGGTCACCAAAACGGCAGTTGAATTCAATCACTTTAGGTTGGCCTTGCTCGTCAATCATCAGACCCGCATACAGGAAGCCTGTGTACGCATGTCCATCCGCTTTCATACCATCAACGGTTGGGCGCATGACTTCTTTCATGGTTTTTTCGAAAACGTCAGCTGTCACCACTGGCGCAGGAGAGTAAGCGCCCATACCGCCCGTGTTGGGACCCTGGTCACCTTCAAAAATGCGTTTGTGATCTTGTGAGGTTGCCATTGGCAGGATGTTGTCACCATCAATCATACAAATGAAAGAGGCTTCTTCACCCGCAAGGAATTCTTCAATAACTACACGTGAACCGGCATCACCAAACTTGTTGCCTGCCAGCATGTCATCAATTGCAGCAAATGCTTCTTCGTTGCTCATCGCCACGATTACGCCTTTACCGGCTGCCAAGCCATCTGCCTTGATCACAATTGGCGCACCATTTTTTTCAACAAAGGCTTTGGCAGCATCGACTTCTGTAAATACGTCATAGAAAGCAGTTGGAATGTTGTGGCGTTTTAAGAAGTGCTTCGCAAATGCTTTAGAGCCTTCAAGCTGTGCTGCAAACTGCGTTGGACCCCAGATTTTAAGATCAGCAGCGCGGCACGCATCTACGACACCATTCACAAGTGGTGCTTCTGGACCCACGATAATCAGATCAACCGCATTATTTTTAGCAAAGTCGATAATTGCAGCATTGTCTAAAATGTTTAATGCAACATTTTCGCATTTTGATTCGGTTGCAGTCCCGGCATTACCTGGCGCAACAAAAACTTTAGCAACTTTTTTATCTTGTGCGATTTTCCATGCTAAAGCATGTTCACGACCGCCGTTACCCAAAACTAAAATATTCATCGGTTCATACTCCATGAATCGAAAATGACATAAAGCCCTCAACTTAAAAAGGAGAGGACTTTATGCAAGATTAAAAATCTAGATTGTTCAGCATGTAAGACATTGTCATTACATTGGCACTACATAATTAGTGGCGGAAGTGACGCATGCCAGTGAAGACCATGGCAATACCAGCTTCGTCAGCTGCTGCAATGGTTTCTTCATCACGCATAGAACCACCCGGTTGGATAATGCATTTGATGCCAGCTTTTGCAGCGTTATCAATACCATCACGGAATGGGAAGAATGCGTCAGATGCCATTACTGCACCTTCAACTACGAGACCTGCATGTTCAGCTTTAATTGCAGCAATACGCGCAGAGTTGACACGGCTCATTTGACCTGCACCTACACCAATCGTTTGACGATTTTTCGCATACACAATCGCATTTGATTTTACATATTTCGCAACTTTCCAGGCGAAGATCATGTCATCAATTTCCTGTTCAGTTGGCGCACGTTTAGTCACAACTTTAAGGTCATCTTTAGTGATCATGCCCAAGTCCTGGTCTTGAACCAGTAAACCACCGTTGACACGCTTGTAGTCGAGTTGAGATTGACGCGCATCGATTGCTGGAAGTTCGCCACATACCAGAACGCGTACGTTTTTCTTCGCGCCTGTTACTTCAAGAACGCCTTCAGCAACGCTAGGTGCAATGATCACTTCAACGAATTGACGATCCACAATTGCTTGTGCAGTTGCGACATCTAGTTCACGGTTGAATGCAATGATGCCACCGAATGCAGATTCAGGGTCAGTTGCATAAGCCAGGTCATAAGCCGCCTGGATGCCATCTAAAGACACCGCAACGCCACATGGATTGGCATGTTTTACAATCACACACGCAGGTTTAGCGAATGATTTCACACATTCAAGTGCTGCATCTGTATCTGCGATATTGTTATAAGAGAGCTCTTTACCTTGTAACTGTTTAGCTGTTGAAACAGACGCTTCAGTCGCTGTGTCTTCTACATAGAAGGCAGCAGATTGATGCGGGTTTTCACCATAACGAAGGTCTTGAACTTTATTTAATTGCGTATTGAAAGTACGTGCAAATTTGTCTGCCTGACCTTCTTCTTTACCTACGCGAGCACCCAGATAAGAAGCGATCATGCCATCGTATTGCGCTGTATGTTCAAACGCTTTAACCGCTAGGTCAAAACGAGTAGCATAAGACAAAGCACCTTCTGCTTTTAACTCAGCAATAACGGTTGAGTAGTCAGAAGCGTTTACTACAATACCGACAGAAGCATGGTTTTTTGCAGCAGCACGAACCATAGTTGGGCCACCGATGTCGATGTTTTCAATCGCATCTGCAAGTGAACAGTTTGGTTTTGCTACAGTGGCTGCAAATGGATATAAGTTCACAACAACAAGGTCGATGGCATCGATGCTGTGTTCTGCCATTACAGCTTCATCCAGTCCGCGACGTGCCAAGATACCGCCATGAATTTTTGGATGCAAAGTTTTTACACGGCCGTCCATCATCTCTGGGAAACCAGTGTGCTCTGAAACTTCAACTACGGCAATATTATTGTCTTTTAATAATTTGTATGTACCACCAGTAGATAAAATTTCTACCCCAAGAGCAGCAAGGTTTTGGGCAAACTCAACAATACCAGTCTTGTCGGAAACAGAGATTAAAGCGCGTTTAATAGTCATGATCTTCGTCACAGTTTTTAAGAATTAAAACAAATTAGCTAAATACAGGTCGAAAAAAATGCCTGCGAAAGCCGCAAGCATTTTATCATTTATTCACTCATTAAACCGTGAGCTTTTAACTTTTTACGTAAAGTACCGCGGTTAAGTCCGAGAATCTCAGCAGCACGTGTCTGGTTGCCACGTGTGTACTCTAGAACTACAGATAAAAGAGGCTTCTCCATTTCTGCTAGCACCATGTCATACACCTGAGAAGGTTGCTCGCCCTGCAGTTGTGCAAAGTAATGGCGAACTGCGCGATCTACATGAATACGTAGAGCGACATCAGATTGTGCAGTAAAAATAGGAGACTTGCTATTCATGCGAATTAATCCGAAAAATAAATATCACTTGGGTAAAGTGATATATAAAAGTGGTCTAGAAATTTAAATGAACTCCAATTTTAGATCCTAAAACTAGAGTTCTAAAACTTGGTCATTACATTGAGCTTGTAGCTTGACATATCTCTGCGGTTTGGTCGAAAAATAAGCGTAACAATAATTAAAGTTTTGTTACTGACCAAAATCCAAACAAAAAATCTGCTCAATACGCAATAAATTTTATAGCGCATTAGTTAAGACTGTATTTGTTGTGGAAAAGTAGCGAGGAGTTTGCAGCACATAGCTTTTGTGGCGCGTATAATACCATTTTCTAGGAAAAAGTGAGCAAGAAAACTGCATTTTTTTAAACTTTTTTCGATTTTTTAATAGTTTTTACCCATATTAAGGCCGAATTATTTCTAAACTATAATTATCGAAGTCTTTGCGGTCTACCGGAAGGCTGAATTTAAACTTGAAGGGACTATTTTGGGGAATTCGCTCTACCTTTACCAGACTTTCAATCAGATACTCCTGTGAAGTCAGGTTGTAGGTCACGGTCTGCTTGCCATGTTTTTTCAGGTTTACTCTTAAAATAGGCAGGCTGAGACTGCGGTCATGGAGATTGACCAGTTCACCACTAAATTGTGTCTCGTTTTTAGCCACAGATCTGATCTTGACTTTATTAATATGAATTAGGTTGTAATGCTCATTAATATGCGAACAGTTAAACGTTTCGCAGATCTGGGTGAATGCCATACTCATGACATGGCTATTTTGCAGATATTTCGGATTAAACCAGAAAAACTGGAATAACAGCAGTCCAAGTAGGGACAGATTTAACAGACTCCAGCCGACATAATAAAGTAAGCTTTTTTCCTGTTCCTTGTCCGACTCATCCCAGTTCATGCTGGGTAAGACGCTGATCGGGGTGGTGCTAAAATAGTTCAGGTTGTTTAGGTAAGTATGCAAGTCGATATTCGAGTTTTCGACTTTCTCATCAAAAATATTCAGAAAACTGTGCCGAGGCCGCTGAACCTGGTTGTTATGCTGCCCAGATGTGTCGGTCTGAGTAGGATAACGACTGTTATGATCGATAGTATCAAAAGCAGATTCAGAAGCAGTGACCGAGTTCTGGTTCTCAGTCACCAGATGTGATAAAGCATTAAAAGTCGTGGTGCATTTGGGACAGCAAACCATACCTTGCGCTATGGTTAATTGTGCAACGCTAACCTTATAAGTTGTAGAACATGTAGGGCAATGGGTTTGCTTGTCACTCATATAGACTTTATATACTCTTTAATTTTTATGGCGTTTCCCCGAAATTCGGCACCAGTTTTCATCACGTTTTTCGACTTCTAATATATCAAAATGTTTTGAGTAAATGCTAGTAACTTCAGTCACTTGCTCTTCAATCACACCTGCAAGTGCGAACTCTGCCTCAGGTTTGACTAAATTTGCAAACTCAGGCTCAAGCATCATTAGGGGCCCTGCCAGAATGTTGGCTACAAACACATCTGCTTTCTGCTCGCCCAGCTCTGTATTGAACTCTTCCGGCAGACCCACATAGAGTTTGTCGAGTACACCATTCAGTTCTGCATTTTGTTGGGTTGCCAGAACAGCTTGTGGATCGATATCAGTGGCATATGCTTTTTTCGCACCTAGTAATAGGGCGGCGACAGCCAAAATTCCTGAACCGCAACCATAGTCAATGACGATCTTGTCTTTAACATCAGTTTTTCCGAGCCATTGCAAGCAAAGGAAAGTCGAGGCATGGTTTCCAGTACCAAAGGCCAGACCTGGGTCAAGTTTGATATTGACAGCATCAGCTTCGGGGGCTTGCATCCATTCCGGTACAATCCAGAATTTTTCTGCAATCTGAATCGGCGCATAGGCATCCATCCAGGTTCTTTCCCAGGCCTGGTCTTCTAAAAACTCATGCCGCATTGGAGCATCCGGGATTTGCAGGCAAATAAATGTTTCAAGAGCGCTGACATCAATTTCTTCATCATCTTCCTGTGCATAGATGCCAGTTACAATCACTTTATTCCAAAGTGGGGTTTCACCTGGAAGTGGTTCCAGTAAATCTTGGTTTTCGGCATCATCCAGTGTCACACTGACTGCACCCAGAGAGCTGAGTAAGGTTTCAGTAAAATCAACTTGAGCCTGATCAACCGTAATATGAATTTGTAACCACTTCACAGAAATTAACCTTTTCTACATGTTTTAAAAAGCTATTGTAACGGAACTTGGGAATGAGCGCTGCTATCTTGTGAGGCTATCACTAAAATAAAAGAGCGCCATAAATGGAGCTGCATCCCAAAAACTTGACAGCTTAAGCCGGGTTTAAAGGATGCATTTTTACTATTGCGCGCTAGACAAGGCAGGTCGAGGGCTAATGGGTGCAAAGCGATTAAGCAAGAAACCAAAGATGGCAGCAAAAATATACATAAAGATCGAGTACACGGCAGCTGGCATGGCGACTGCCGTACTGGACATGACTGTCAACGCAATGGTCATGGCTAAAGTACTATTATGAATGCCAATCTCAAATGCACTGGCCCGAGCCTGAGCTGTATTGATATTCATCAGACGCGGAACAAAATAACCAATGCTCAGGCTGAAAATGCAGAACAGTACAGCGGCCAGACCCACTTGAGCCAAGTATTCAGCAATATTGCTACGTTCACTATAAATGGCACCTGCGATAATCAGGAGCAGGAAAATGACTGCAAAAATACGCAGGGGTTTATTCAGTTTCTCGGTCAGTTCTGGAGAATAGCGGCGAATCAGCATGCCAATTCCCACGGGAAGCAGAATAATGCCAAAGACCTGCAGGATTTTTGCAAACTGTAAGCTGATTTGCTGGCTGTCCTGCATGAAGTGCATAATTGAAAAGTTAACAATCAATGGCAAGGTCAGCGCCGCAATCACTGAGTTAATGGCAGTGAGAGTAATATTTAGGGCTAGGTCTCCCTTAAACAGATAGCTAAACAGGTTGGCGGTACTCCCACCGGGAGAAGCAGCCAGGAGCATTAGGCCAACAGCAAGTAGAGGTGGAAGCGCCAGTACCTTGCACAGTACAAAGGCAATACCAACCAGCACTACGAGCTGACAGAACAGGGCGACCAGCA
>NZ_SMTB01000078.1:0-14010 GCF_006864105.1 Acinetobacter sp. RF14B
ATGCCGGATTTCACCTGTGCCGATGCCATTGGCAAATCATACTGGATGCCTTTCAGGTTTTGGTTTCCGGTGATAGATACCGGCGGCGTACCGCGTTCACCTGTGGTTTGAATCTGGGCGCCCATTTCACGTAAAGGATTGGCAATACGCTCCATCGGACGTTTAGACAGCGATGCATCACCGGTCATGACTGAATCGAATTTTTGTGCAGCCAGTATCCCCGAAAGAAGACGCATCGAAGTACCCGAGTTCCCCATATAGATTGCAGACTGCGGTGCTTTCAGACCGTGCATGCCCACCCCATGAATGGTCACTTCACCATTTTTAGGGCCTTCAATACTCACACCCATATCACGGAATGCCTGCAAGGTTGCCAGTGCATCTTCGCCTTCCAGAAAACCAGTCACATGCGTGGTACCTTCTGCAATGGCACCAAACATGATAGAACGGTGTGACACAGATTTGTCACCAGGCACGCTAAATTTGCCCTGGAATTTTTTGGCACCCGGCTGAATGGTAAATTGTTGTGTCACTTTACTTTTCTCCATGAAAGGTTTCTTGACAAGCATATGATTGAAGTGCTGGCGCGCTGCCTGAGCATGTCCCAACAAACCCATTAATGTCTGGGAGTCTTCCTCTTCAATCAGTTTACGAATAATGGCGAGCTGTGCCTCAAAGCCATCCACGGCGTTGAGTATCGCTTTTTTATTGGCAAAAAAGATGTCATGCCACATCTGTGGGTCACTGGCGGCAATCCGCGAAAAATCCCGAAAGCCTCCCGCAGCATAACGAAAAATGTCTAAATTGTCTTCACGCTTGGCCAGCTGTTCGACCAAGTTAAAGGCCATTAAATGCGGCAAATGACTGGTATGAGCCAGCACTTCGTCATGCTTGTCCACATCCATACAAATAACTTCCGCATGAGCGGCCTGCCAAAGCTGAATCATTTTATCGACAGCCCAGTCTGCACTGGTCGGCAATGGTGTTAAAATGACCTTATGGTTGGCAAATAAATCGACCTTCCCGGCATGTACACCGGTGTGCTCTGCACCTGCAATAGGATGCCCTGGCACAAAACCGGCTGGAAGCTGCTCACCATATACCGCCTTGGCAGCAGCGACTACATTGGTTTTAGTACTGCCAACATCCGTAATGATGACATTTTCAGCCAGATGAGGCTGAATGGTTTCCAGTACCTTTTGCGTAGCACGTACTGGCAAGGCCAAAACAACCAGATCTGCACCCTGAACTGCCTGTACCGGATCAGTATAACCCGCAGAAATCAGCCCCAGTACTTTGGCATCTTCTAGGGTTTTTTGTGAGCGTGTCGAAGCCACGATGTCATTCGCCAAATGCTCGGCACGAATGACCCGCGCCAGGCTTGAACCAATCAGTCCAAACCCGATAAATGCAACTTTTTCAAACAGTGGCTGCGACATGGTTTACGCTTTAGCCTCTAAGCCGAGTACTTTGGCAAGTGCGCTCAGGAATTTGGCATTTTCTGCTTCGGTTCCAATCGATACACGCAAATGATTTTGAATCCCTACAGGGCGCACAATCACACCCTCTTTCAACAGGCTATTGAATGTTTGTGCCGGATCAGCCTGTATATCAACCAGAATAAAGTTGGCGCGTGAAGGCACGTAGTTCAGACCTAAAGCCTGAAAACCTGCTTCAAGCTGAGCCATGCCCGCTTTGTTCGCTTCACGAGATTTTTCAATAAACGCTTCGTCTTTCAGGGCCGCAACAGCAGCGACCATCGCCAAATGGTTAACGTTAAATGGCTGACGAATACGGTTCAGATAATCCGTTACTTCAGCAGAAGCCAGAGCAAAACCTACTCGCAGTGCAGCCAGACCATAGCACTTAGATAAAGTACGACTCACGATCAGGTTTGGATACTGTTTCAGGAATTTCAGACTATTGAAATTTTCCGGGAAATATTCCACATAAGCTTCGTCAAGCACAACGATGACCTTGGCAGGCACTTTTTGCATAAAGCTTTCAAATTCAGCTTCTTCAAACCAGGTGCCTGTCGGGTTATTCGGGTTTGCGATAAAGATCAGCTTGGTATTGTCTTTAATAGCCGCAGCCATCGCATCAAGATCGTGCGAAAAACCTTTTGCCGGGACTTCAATCGCTTCTGCATTAATCGCTTGGGTCACCAGGGCATAGACAGCAAATGCATGCTGGCTATACACCACAGAATCTTGTTCGGAGACAAAAGCTCGGGCAAAAATTTCTAGCAGGTCATTTGAACCATTACCTAAAGTAATCTGGTCATGATTAAAACCAAACTGTGCCTTGATCTGGTCTTTTAAAATAAAACCGCCGCCATCCGGATAACGGCCAATTTCAGCAATTTCAGCAGCGACAGCTTCTTTGACTTTATCTGAACAACCCAACGGGTTTTCATTAGAAGCCAGTTTCACGATGTCGGTGATACCCAATTCACGCTCAAGCTCACTGATGGGCTTGCCTGGTTGATATGGCTTTAATTTAGAGATGCCTTCATTGGCTGGGACAAATGACATTTTTGAATTCCGATTTACAGATGAAACAGTGACCAATACCCTCGCACTGGCCACAAATGGTTGACTTAAAGTACAGCTTGAGGATATGAACCTAATACCCGAACTTCTTTAACCAGTGGGCGAATTTCTGCAATTGCCGCTTTGACATTTTCCTGTTCAATATGCCCTTCCAGATCAATAAAGAACACATAGGCCCATTTTTCCGGAAGTGCCGGACGGGTTTCAATACTGGTCAGGCTGATATTGTGCTTGGCAAACGGAGTCAGAATTTCCAGCAATGCACCTGCACGGTCATGAGCAGACACCAGTAATGAGGTTTTATCATTACCACTTTGCGGTACTTTTTCACGGCCAATTACCAGGAAACGTGTGGTATTTTCCGGGTTGTCCTCAATATTGCCATGCATGATTTCAAGGCCATAAATATTTGCCGCAATCTCGGACGCAATTGCAGCCGAATGCCATTCATTGCGAATACGGCGTGCTGCTTCGGCATTTGAGCTTAAAGCCACACGCTCTACACCGGGATAATGTGCATCCAGCCACTTACGACATTGCGCCAAAGTCTGCTGATGGGCATAAATCTGCTTGATACTATCTTTACGGGTATTTTCAGAAATCAGGAATTGATGATGGATTGGCAGTTCCACTTCCCCAATCACATTCAGGTTCGATGTTTTAAAGCAATCCAGCGTATGGTTCACTACACCTTCAGACGAGTTTTCAACTGGTACCAGACCATAATGGGCACCTCCCGCTTCTACTTCGCGGAAAACTTCATCAATGGTCGGCAATGGACGCACCACTGCATCGTGTCCAAAATGTTTAAGTACTGCCGAGTGCGTATATGTTCCTACCGGCCCCAAAAAGGCAATACTTTGTGGCGCTTCAAGGGCTAGACAGGCTGACATAATTTCACGGAACAGACGTGCCATGGTGGTATCTGACAATGGACCTTCGTTACGTTCCATAACATTACGCAATACCTGCGCTTCACGTTCCGGACGGTAAAACAGCGGATTCTCTTCCAAAGCGAACTTTGCTTTCGCTACTGCTTCAGCCAAACGTGCACGGCGGTTAATCAATTGCTGGATTTGCTGATCAACAGAATCGATATCTTCACGAATGTTAGTCAAATCTAGAGAAGTCGTGGTGTCTTGATCGTCGTTGATCATTATTATATCGCCCTTCATAAACCTTATCTGTTCCAGTATAACAATAGTCAGCTGCAAATGTTACGCAATATAACTTTATTGGATTAAGTTTTAAAAACAGTCATTTGTTTTTAACCGCTTATCGGTTTTCGTCATATCTGGTAACACTCATGGCAGCCTTTTCACCGCATTTACATTATTAAATTGTAAATTTAGTCTGCCCATCTTAACTGATTTTAAGCAAGATGAAATATCACTATTTCTGAATCTTGATAACTTTTTTAAGCATAAGAAAATTAAAAATAAAGCAAACTCACCTCACCTATTCCTGCCCCAGTGACTTGCTGGACTGTTCACAATATTAAGCACATGCTCATCAAGGTATTTACCCACTTTTGCTTGATTTAGCTTAACTTTTTTACAGTAAAATACTGATCGCTTACAAAGCAGAGACGTTTTTTTAACCTTAAGTCGCTAGTCTGATTTGAAACGAGGATTGGGGTGTTTATCATGCCAAAAAGAATAGCTGTACTGGTGACGAACAATTTTGATGATCAGGAATATCTGGAACCTGTGGAAGCCTTACGCGCAGCCCAGCATACTATCTGCAATATTGAACTACGTGCAGGCAAGGTGGTTTATGGCTTGCATGGTGGTCTAGCCGTTACTATTGACCGTAGTATTGAACAGATCAGTATTGATGATTTTGATGCTTTACTCATTCCAGGGGGTGAGTCTCCGCTTGCACTGGCCCATGATGTTCGGGTGCTGCATTTTATTCAGGCTTTTAATCAGGCCAGAAAAACCATTTTTAGTCTGTGCGATGCTTCATTATTACTCAGTGAAGCCGATGTATTAAAAAACCGGATGATTACCAGTATCCGTGCCCATGCACTGCGCGTACAGTATGCAGGAGCAACCTATTATGATGCCGAACTGGTCAACGATAATAATCAGCTGATTTCATCACGAGTTCCCAACGACTTGCCTATTTTTATTCACGAATGCCTGAATGTACTTAAATCTTAAAACAATAATATATTGATACTTTCCAGATTTTTACATCCTGTTTTCTCCTTGGATTTTTAAATATTTCCCCTGTAAAAAAAGAGTTCATAACGAACTCTTTTTTTACTTGAAACTTACCGTCCTAGCAGACCTCGTGCCACAATTTCCTTCATAATTTCATTGGTACCCCCATAGATTCGCTGAATACGCGCATCCACAAAGAAACGGGAAATTGGATATTCCGTCATATAGCCATAACCACCGAACAACTGAAGCAGATTATCAGCAACTTTCATCTGCATATCGGTCGAGAAGCTTTTTAAGGCTGCTGCGGTTTCAACATCCAGTTTGCCCTGCATATAAAGCTCGACATTCTGATTATAGAATGCAGCAGTTGCCAGCTCATCAATTTTGGCCTGAGCCAGTACAAAACGGGTATTCTGGAACTGGGCAATAGCCTGACCAAAAGCCTGACGCTCTTTGACATATTGTGTGGTGACATCAATAGAACCGCGTATTGCACCCAAGGCAGTTGCTGCAATGGCAGTACGTTCACGTGGCAATTCCTGCATTAAATAGGCAAAACCCTGACCCGGCTGGCCCAGCAACTGATCTTTGGGCACTTTGACCTGATCAAAGAACAGCTCTGAAGTATCCTGAGAATGCAAACCAATTTTTTCCAGATTGGTGCCTTTTTTAAAGCCCTCCAGATGGGTATCGACTAATAGCAGTGAGACTCCTTTCGCACGTGCCTGCGGGTCGGTTTTTACCGCCAGCACCACCAGATCTGCATGTTGCCCGTTTGAAATAAAGGTTTTGGAACCATTTAATAAATAATGATCATCTTGCAAAATCGCATGCGTACGTATGGCTTGCAAGTCTGAGCCGGCACCCGGTTCGGTCATTCCAATGGCACCCACCACTTCACCCGTCACCATTTTAGGTAACCAGTATTTTTTCTGTTCTTCTGATCCAATATGCAGAATATAAGGCGCAGCAATATCTGAATGACACGACAACCCGGTGGAAATTGCGCTATAGCCTGCCCGTGCAGACTCTTCGATCAGCATCAGGGAATAATGCGTCGGCACACCATAACCGCCATACTCTTCCGGCACATCTACGCACAGGAAACCATTTTCGCCCATCGCATGCCAGACTGAACGCGGTATCATGCCTTCGCGCTCCCATTGTGCATAATGCGGGGCAACATGTTCATTCATAAAACGTTTAAAGTTATCGCGAAATAATTCCAGGTCAGCATCATAGGCCAGCATTCTTTTATCCTTATAGCGTTTATCATTATATCCCGAGCACAGACTAACTATTTTTAAAGCCACTGTCATGTGCTGAAGCTGACTTTTTCCCAACTCCTGAGTCAATAAGTTTTTCCCATAAAAAAAGGAAGCCGTAGCTTCCTTTTTTTATCCAGACAACGCATTAATTTGCTTGTGGGCCGTCCTGTAGCATTTGTTTATCAATTTCAGCCGGATTTGCCAGCGCCCAATCCAGTTTTTCTTTATCCAGCTGGCCCACCCATTTTGCAACCATTAAAGTTGCCAGAGAGTTACCCACCAGGTTGGTCAAGGCACGTGCTTCAGACATAAAGCGGTCAATACCGAGGATTAAGGCCAGACCGGCAACTGGGATATGACCTACCGCAGACAGCGTTGCAGCCATAACAATAAAGCCGGAACCTGTGACCCCTGCTGCACCTTTTGATGAAATCAAGAGTACCAGCAGCAAAGTGATCTGATGTGAAAGATCCAGCTGGGTATTGGTCGCTTGCGCAATGAAGATTGCCGCCATGGTCAGGTAGATTGAGGTTCCGTCCAGGTTAAACGAATAACCGGTTGGAATAACCAGACCCACCACAGATTTTTCTGCACCTGCCAGCTCGAGTTTTTTCAGCATACGTGGCAGCACCGATTCTGAAGATGACGTTCCCAGAACAATGAGCAGCTCTTCACGGATCAGACGGATCATTTTCATGATGCTAAAGCCGCCAATACGTGCAATCGTACCTAGAACAATAAAGATAAACAGGAGACAGGTAATATAGAAGCAGATAATCAGCTGTGCCAACTGCGCCAGTGAACTGATGCCGTACTTACCGATGGTAAAGGCCATCGCACCGAAAGCACCAATTGGAGCAAGCTTCATCACCATATTCACGATGTTAAAGAATACATGCGAGATCTGATCAATGAATTTCAGGACTGGCTTGCCTTGGGTACCCAGCTTATGCAATGCAAAACCGAACATGATGGCAAATAGCAGAACCTGTAAAATTTCGCCTTCTGCAAATGCACCTACGACTGTATTTGGAATAATATTCATCAGGAAGTCGATGGTAGACTGCGACTCACCTGAGGCTACATATTTACTAATCCCACTGCTATCAAGTGAGGCAGGATCAACGTTCATGCCCACACCCGGCTTGGCAATATTAATCACCAGCAGACCGATAACCAGTGCAATGGTCGATACGATTTCAAAGTAAAGTAAAGCAACCCCACCGGTTCTACCGACTGACTTCATACTTTCCATACCCGCGATACCACTCACGACTGTACAGAAAATCACGGGTGCAATGATCATTTTGATCAAACGAATAAATGCATCACCTAAAGGTTTTAGCTGCTCACCCAGGCCTGGAACATACTGTTCTACGCCATTGATGATTTGTGTACCACTTGGTGAAAAATGTCCTACCAAAATACCTGCGATAATGGCTACAATCACTTGGAAATAAAGTGATTTATAAATTGGTTGTTTCGCCATAACAAATCTACTTGAACGATGTTTCAATAAAAACAAACAAAAAAATGCACTTTTTTAAGCGCACGACCTGCCCCCTCTGGCAAAAGAGTGAAATTCAACCAAATATTCATTCAGTCAAAATAGCGTTTCACAATTGTGAAACGCCAATGCTCTCATCTGATGCTTAGCATCCGACGAAAGTATGAGAACGGGAGAAAGAGATTAAGAAAAATTAAACACACTCTAAGGATTGGTTAAATTTTACCGAATAATTAGCCTGAATGTGTAGAGGTAAATACACATTTGGTCACTTTTTGGGCGAGACCCAATTAGACCTTAGTCGATAGTGAACTATATATTCCGGTTTATCGTATACTGAAATCCATCTTCAGATGAGTTGACATATTTCTTATCTTAATGATCATTTTTCAGGGCATGCCGAGTAAGTTATGAATAGCAAAAGAAATATTTATAAAGATTTTGAACATCCTTTTGCCCAGTTTGTACGGATTATTGGGAAAGGAAAAAATGGCGCACGCTCTTTAAGTTATGAAGAAGCCTATCAGGCTTTTAGCATGATTTTAAAAGATGAAGTACTGGATGTTCAACTGGGAGCCTTCTTGATGCTGCTTCGGGTCAAAGAAGAATCGGTAGATGAGCTGGCCGGGTTTATAAAGGCCACTCGTGATCAGCTTCATTTTAAAGCCCTGGAAGTTGATCTGGACTGGTCCTCTTATGCGGGTAAGCGCAAGCATTATCCGTGGTTTATTCTGTCTGCCTTAACTTTGGCCAAGCATGGCTACAAGATAGTCATGCATGGTGCTTCCGGGCATACAATGAACCGGATCTATACTGAGCAAGTCCTGACTTACTTAGGCTATCCAATCTGTCAGGATGATCAGGACGTGGAGCAACAGCTTCAGCAACAGCATTTTGCTTATCTTCCCCTCGAAGTTATTTCACCAATTCTGGCCGATTTAATCACATTACGTAATATTATGGGCCTACGCTCCCCGATTCATACTTTGGCACGCCTGATTAATCCCTTTAACACCAAAGCCACTTTACAGGCCATTTTCCACCCGGCTTATCGCAGTTCACATCAACAGGCTGCATTTAAACTGGGCTATCAGAACAGTGCGGTCATTAAAGGTGAAGGGGGCGAGTTCGAACGCAATCCGGATGCCAGAACTTTAATCTGCGGGATTAAAAATGGCGAACTTTACGAGCATGAATTGCCCAAATTGACTGATAACCGCAGTCCAACTGAGGAAGAGCTGGATCTGGAGGTTTTCAAAGCAGTTTGGGAAGGCAGGCAGCAACATGACTATGGGGAAATGGCGGTGACTGAAACTATGGGGATTGCGCTCTATACCATGGGTGTATGTGACAGCTATGCGGCCGCTATGCAGCAAGCGAAAACTCTGTGGGCGCAGCGCCATCTACTATAAAGTTTTTCCTTAATTTAACGGCGAATCGGCTCCTGTGCTAACAGCCTGCTGTAATCTGAACTGGCTGACATAAAGTGTGATGCCAACGTATAGAAACAGCAGCAGGTTCGCCGGTAAGTTGATCTTTCGGCCGCCCCATTATTCAGCTCAAAATAAATTGTGAGTTGAAGATCCTGTTTATGACCTTCTCATGAATATTCCAGTGAGCAAAGAACATCAGGTACGGCTTCCCCTTCAGCACACCCTGATAAACTCCAATCCTCTTAACGAAACAATCAGCATTTTTTTATTCAGCATCCTCTGGCCGAAATTGCGGCTGCTTACAGGCAGCAAAATGTTGATACTCTAGCCTGATGCCGAGCAGCTCCTGGATAAGCTGTAAGGCAGTGCCCGTCCATTTCTGGATAAAGACGACCTGGAGCAGGAACAGCCGAATTATTATGACAATCATCTGAACTTTGAATTAGCTGATGAGATTAGCCAGTTTGAAGATGGGCAGCTGGTCAATATTTGCATGGAAAGTTAAGTCTGGATTTCTGCGCCCATAAAAAAGCATTGTGAACATCACAATGCTTTTTTAGCTTTCAACACTTCTTTAAAAATGTCGGGCCAGATTATACAAAACGGATCGGCTTGAATTCTGGTTCATTTTTGTGATGATCATCATCACATTGCTCGCCTTCCTCTTTGGTCCCGCGATCAATATAGCCACTACGTTCAGTTTCTGGCAGATGCTTAATTTCCCAGGCATAGACGGCTTGCATACAGGTCTGGCGCTGTTCTTCGGTTAATGCCACACCATTTGGCCATTTTCCAATCTCAATTGCTGTTCTCAGGCGCTCAACAATTTCAGGATTGAGTACGGCAAGCATTTGTTCAATATTCATGTTTAATCCTGCTTAAAATAATCAAAGTCCTGGTTCCAGCCCAGTTTGGTTCGACACGCATTATAGAAGTCATAACCTGGCGGATGCAGAAGATTCAGTTTAAATGGATGCTTACGAATATGGACGCTATCGTCAATATTCAAAGACACGCTGTGTTGTCCATCCGCACTTACCATCGGCAGTACGCGATTTTCACGAATTAGTAATTTCACTTCGCTATGTCCCCCCACCACAATCGGTCGGGAAGATAAAGTATGTGGATGCATAGGCACTAACACAATGGCATCCATACTTGGATTCAAAATGGGTCCACCACCAGACAAGGCATAAGCAGTTGAGCCGGTTGGAGTCGCTACGATCAGGCCATCACTGTGCTGACGGTAGACATACTGTCCATCAATATTCAGCTCAAAATCGATCATATGTACCGATTTACCCGAGTGTAAAACAATATCATTCAGGGCAATGGCATCGTAAATAATTTCGCCTTTGGAGCGGATTTCCACTTCTAGCAGAAAACGGCGTTCGGTCTGAAAATCCCCTTTTAACACCTGATCCAGCTTAAAGATCACTTCTGTAGGCTTGATATCAGTGAGAAAACCCAAACGTCCACGGTTTACTCCGATGACCGGGGTATTGTACTTGACCAGTGCACGTGCTGCATGCAGCAGTGAACCATCACCGCCCACCACAATCACCAGATCGACCACTTCACCCAGTAAGGCCCGGCTGACCGTTTGCGTATTCTGATAAGGCACCAGCTCAGCAGTGTCAGCATCAAATACCGGATGCAGACCGAGGTTCAGTAGATGATCATGGATAAGACATAAGGTTTCAACCACAGATGATTTATCAGGACGTCCTATTAACCCGATATTTCGAAATGTCTTATGGGAAATTTGCACCAGTATCGTCGCTCCATTACGAATCTTCGCTATCATAACATTAAGCCATACCCGGTTGACAATTTATAAAGCAGGCTGATTATGTCTTAGTTTCTTTGATATATATTTAAGGCCTGTTGACACTTCATCTAACTGTGCAACCTTAAGAGAGATATCGCGCAAGATTTTTTAGCTGATATCAGGCCTGAGTTCAAAGATTTAGCCATTTTAAAGGCATGACCCCATAAACGAGATAGCAGCAAAAAAATAGATTTGTCCTGAAAGGCCATAGCAAAGACGCTCTCGGCTTTCGTTATAAAACCTGGCAAGTCTCGTTATTTCCTTCATTTCATGCCTGGTGTGCTCGGTTTTAGTTACAGCACACTGCATGTATAAAGTGTCAACAGTCTCCAATTAAGGAGAAATTGTGGTTTTAGATTTTAATTTTAATCACAATACTTGAATAATTATTGCAAAATAATGAAAAGCTTCGCATGATTAGCACAATTTCACAGGATCTTATCATTATTTATGAAGTCTGAACGTGGCCTGGGTCTGCTCGCCTTACTCTTCTCCATTCTCGTCATTTCCGCCTTCGTTGCTTTTAGTATCTATTTGATTCGTCTAGATAATATAGTACGCGACAAGTTTGAAGGCCAGCGCTGGGATATTCCGGCCAAAGTATTTGCACGCCCGATGGAAGTTTATGTCAATGCGCCAGTCAGCCAGCAGGACGTACAGCAAGAATTAAAACTATTAGGTTATAAAAACTCTGACAGCTATGCCAAATCGGGCAGCTTTGTCAGTACGGGGAATATCTTATATGTACATACCCGTGGCTTTGATTTTGGTGACCGGGTTGAACCGGAACAAGTCCTAAAAGTCAGCTTCAATGGCGAACAGATCAGTGATGTCAGTGCAACCAAGCCTTCCAGCTCGGGAATTGCCCGTTTAGAACCTTTATTAATCGGTGGTATTTATCCGCAGCATAATGAAGACCGGGTTCTGATTAAGCTTAATAAGGTTCCTAAACCGCTGATTGAAGCACTCATTGCCACGGAAGACCGTAACTTCTACCATCATCATGGGGTGTCGCCGCGTGGTATTGCCCGTGCGGTGGTCAGCAATATTACCGGGGGTAAACGTCAGGGTGGTTCAACCCTGACCCAGCAACTGGTCAAGAACTTCTATCTCACCCCTGAACGCACCTTAAAACGTAAGGTGAATGAAGCCTTTATGGCCATGCTGATTGAGTTGCACTACAGTAAAGATGAAATTCTGGAAGCCTATTTAAATGAAGTAAATCTGGGCCAAAACGGTAGTTATTCTATTAATGGTTACGGTCTGGCCTCACAGTTCTATTTTGGCCTTCCTCTACGTGAATTAAATATCTCCCAGCAAGCATTTCTGGTCGGTCTGGTCCAGGGCCCGAGTTTATATAACCCGTGGCGTAATCCAGAAGCTGCTAAAAAGCGTCGTGATATTGTCTTGAACAATATGCAAGTCATGGGTTATCTGACTCAGGAACAGTATGAAACTGAAACGGCACGTCCGCTGAATGTGATTGCCAAGCCGACCTTAGGTCCGGCGCGCTTCCCGGATTTTCTGGACATTGTGCGTCGTCAGCTGCGTACCGATTATCAGGAAGCCGATCTGACCAATCAGGGCCTGCGGATTTTCACGACACTTGATCCACTGGCACAAACGCGCATTCAGGAGAGTTTCAAAAATACGGTAAGCAGTTTAAGTAAATCCAATCCGCGTCGCCTGAAAGATTTACAGGGCGCTGTTTTGGTGGCACATCCTGAAAATGGTGAGCTGGTCGCAGCTGTCGGGTCTACTCAGGATTTTACCGGCTTTAACCGTGCGCTGGATGCCAAGCGTCAGGTCGGTTCTTTATTGAAACCGGTCATTTATCTCACTGCTTTGGAGTCTAACCGCTATCACTGGGCCAGCCCGATTGAGGATAGCCAGCTCAGTATACAAAGTGATGGCAAAGCCTGGACTCCTAAAAACTATAGTGGGCGTGAATATGGTGTGGTGCCGATGGTACAAGCCCTGTCTCAATCCTATAACCTGTCTACAGTACGTTTAGGACAAGAATTCGGTCTATCCTCCTTTATCAATCATCTGAAAAAATTTGGTGTGAGCTCGGATATTCCATCTTATCCATCCATCTTTTTAGGTGCGGTCGATCTGTCACCGATGGAAGTGATGAACATTTATGGCAACTTCGCGACTGGCGGATTTAAATATCCGGTCAAAGCGATTCGTTCAGTGGTGGATGCCAATGGCAAATCTCTGGATCGCTATAGCCTGGATGTACAGCCGACGATTAATCCGGCATCGGCCTATGCGCTGAATTATGGCTTGCAGCAGGTTATGAATAGCGGGACTGGCCGTGCAGCCTATAACAGCCTGCCACGTAGCCTGAATCTGGCCGGAAAATCGGGAACCACCAACGACACACGTGACTCCTGGTTTGCAGGGTATTCCGGTAACTATATGGCTGTGGTCTGGTTGGGCTTAGATGATAACAAGACAACCGGTTTAACCGGTTCTTCGGGTGCACTGCCGGTTTGGACCAATGTGATGAAGCAGCTGCGTCAAAAACCGGTCAATCTGGCACAACCGAATGAGATTCAATGGCACTGGCTAGACCGCTATACAGGACAGTTATCTGCACAAGGTTGTGAAGGTGCCATGTATATTCCAATCTCCAGCCATGCCATACCGAATCAGGCTACGGCGTGTGGTATATCGCACTATGCCACTGAACCTTATACCATTGACTCTGAACCTGCTGAAACTGAAGAAATGGATGAAATCAGCCGCTATATACAAGAAACTGAAACAGAAATAGAACGTGATCTGTCTAGCGAAACCCGTATTATCTCGAGTGGAAGTTATAGTCAATAATTGAGCCTGTCATCATGTTAGATAAAGTCATTCCTGGTCTGCTCATTCTCGGTCTGGTGGGCTGCCAGACCATTTCCGAACCGGAGCAGCCTCTTACCCCGGCTAAACCGGCACAGGAGCAGCCGAAAGTTGCCACACCGGATGGTGTGGTGATTCGTCCTTATGACCGCCCGGAAATTAAACGTCAGAAGATTATCCTTCCTGAGCAGAAACCACAGGCACAAAAATTTAATGATGGCCGCAATCTGCCTGCCTTTAAAAAGCTGATGCAACAAACCCAGCAAGCGTATAGCAAGCAGCAGTTTGTTCAGGCTGAAACCACTGTATTGCAAGCCCAGCGTCTGGCACCTCAAGCGCCTGAAACCTATCTCTATCTGGGAATGATTGCCAACCGCACCAACCAGCCCGCC
>NZ_SMTB01000079.1:0-13912 GCF_006864105.1 Acinetobacter sp. RF14B
TGTGTATATAGAAATCGTCGTAAACGATTAAACCTGCGGTTTAATTTACTTGCTGGCATATACAATTTAGATTGGGTGAAAGATAAACAATTAAATTGGTTGAAAAATGATTTATGAAGGAAGTCTAATGAGTCAAGTTTTAACACGAAAGTTTTTAGCTAAAGGATTAGCAGTTGCAGTAACCACCTTGATGATGGGGACGGTTGCACATGCTGAAACACAAGAGCAAAAAGAAATTAAGCAGTTGCGTCAAGAAATTGAAGCATTAAAAGCATTAGTCGTACAGCAGCAACAAGTTCAGCAAAATCAAGCCGTGCAGATTGAACAGGTTAAAGCGGCACCCCAACCATCAGCAGCTGCACCGAAAGCGCTAGCTACAAAATCAGATACCGAAGTGAAGCTATATGGTTTCGTTCGTGGTGATGCGAACTATATCATTGAAGGTTCAGCAGGAGATTTCTCTGACGTTGCTAAAACCAATGGTCAAACCAGAGACAAGCTCGTCGCAACAGCAAAAACAACACGAATTGGCTTAGATTTTAAAACCAATGTCAACGGTGCAGAGGTGGGCGGTAAACTTGAAAGCGATTTCGCAGGGTCTAGTGATTCATTCCGTATACGTCACGCATATTTAACCTATGAAAACTGGTTGATTGGTCAAACCCAATCTAACTTCTTGTCAAATCACGCCCCGTTTATGATTGACTTCAGCACCAACGTCGGTGGGGGTACTACCCGTATACCAATGGTTCGTTATGGTTTTGATTTGACACCGGCAACGCAATTGTTCCTGGCGGCAGAAAAACCAAACTCGAGTGCTGAAGGCATCAAATCAAGCGTACCAACATTGACCGCTAAATTGGCGCACAACTTCGATGACAACAAAGGTAATGCATCTGCGCGTGCTTTAGTTGAAGTGTATAAAGATGAAGATATCAACAAGCGTAAAACAGGTTGGGGTCTAGCAGCAGGTACAACGTATCAAGTGCTTGATCCTTTAAAAGCGACGCTAGATGTCAGCTATACCAAAGGTGTAAACGGTATTTTGTATGGTACCAATGCCAATGCTGCATTCATGGATGATGAAGATGGCCGTCATATTGAGCAAAATGAAACTTGGGCGGTACAAACGGGCTTAACCTACAGCATTTTACCTAACTTAAAAACCTCACTTGGTTATGGTGCATTGTTTGCTGATAAAGACTCAGACTATGCAGACCTTAATAAGACTGCAAACAAAGAGGTACAACAAGCATGGTTAAACCTGGTGTATTCACCGGTTAAACCACTTGAGTTCGGTATTGAGTATGTCAACGGTGAGCGTAAAACCTTTAATAATGAAAAATTCAAAGATAACCGTATTGGTTTAATGAGCAAATATAGCTTCTAATTGATAAGCTGAAGTTTAAAAAAATCCCACCACTTGGTGGGATTTTTTTATCTACCTCCTTGACGAGAAGATGTCTTTAATAAAGCTTGGGGATTGCTACAGGCTTGAAATACAAGTTTTAATTTAGAATTTTTATTTGAGTAAGCGCTGTAATTAGGCAACTTTATATCTTACTTTAGACATTGTGGGTGGTTCGTATGATGAATCAAGCATGACCTTTCTGTGAGTGTAAGAGGGTATATCTCTTATACAAAGCTCGGCCATAATTAGAATTTTTAATTTATCTGAAACATCGGTTTACTTTAAGTGACGCGATAACTGTTCATGGCTTCTGTCCAATCCGCGCTCGTACAACGTGGGCAGATCTGTTCTACATGAGAAAGATGCTGAACTTGTCCACAGTAAATACAGGCGTAAAGCTGCTCTGGCTTCACGTCTTGAATGGTCATACAGGTTTTGGGGAAAAGAGGTAAGCCAGGTCGAACATCCTCTGGCTTAAAAAATAGGATAGTGAACTTTCCATCTGTTTCCAGTAGTCCGGTACGGACCTGTCCCAGATGTTCGATACCTTGCTGACGCATTTCAGCAAAGAATTCATCATGTGACATTTTACCTTTTTTGATTTCTTCGACCACCAATCTGCCATTTTCAACGATATAAATCGGTTTGCCTTCGAGCAAATCTTCAAAAGGCTGGTACTTCATCATCAGCCATGTGGTCAGGCGGTACATAGCAATGATAATACTCATAATGAGCAGTGCCTGAATCAGGGGCAGATCCTTGGTAAACATCGGATCACCGGCAATCGAGCCGAGGGACAAAATAATGGCCAGTTCAAATACCGAAAGCTGCCGTACGCCACGTTTACCGGTCAGCCGTAAAAATAGAATAATCATGATAAACATACACACACAGCGCACCACAATTTCAGTGGCAAATTCCCAGGTGGTATCGTGGATAAAGATCGTGGCCCAATCCATATAAGCTGTCCCTGCATCTCATTATTGGTTTAGAGTCTAGCAATCTGACACGTTTATTTGCTCTGTGTTTATGTAAGCTTTTGAATACAGAAAACATTAACTTAATAAAGCGAATTTCAGATTTAGATCGCAATATAAATTTTATTGAGTGAGTTTATTGATCTAACCGAGTACTGAAAATAAGTTTAATCCTGTAGGGCATAAATTTTTTCAATCTGCATAATCAGTTGATGACTTAGATCGTGAATATGCTGGCTATGCTTGCTGAGTAAAGCTTGGTGTTTGAGCTGTTTTTGATCCTGCGGCTGCAATAAATGTTGTTGCAGAATCTCTTCAGAATGAAACAGTTCAAATGCCAGTTGATTCAGGTTGGAGTCATAAATTTGACTATGTACAAAGATATGCAGTTCCTTGGAAAAAACTGGAATCAGTTCCAGATATTCAGTTTCCAGCGTTTGCAGGATATTCTGGGTACTTTGCTGATGTGACTGCATTTGTTGAATAAATTCAGAGCTATAACGGCGAATACGATATAGGGTAGGGAGCAAGGTGACAAAGTATTTCTGTTTTTGCTTGTCTTGCAGGGCATCATCACGATTTTGTGCTAAATGGTTTAAATATAAGGGCACACTAATCGCCACAAAAATTGCAATTACAGAGCCAATCGCTTGCACCCATGCGGCAAGTTCCTGATTAAAGATTAAATCTGCTTGCGTCGGCATCTGAATCTCCTTTTCAGTACAATGATGACTGGAAGTCCTGTCGTATCGATTCCTTGATATTAAACAAAAACTGCCCAAATAGGGCGCATATTTGTACCGAGTGTGGGCATACAGCTCAGGTATAAAAGCGTTAAACTTAGCGCTCTGTCCTGTTTTTCTTGCATGTCATGTCTTTTGAGTTAGAAACTACGCCACACGCTGTTTTAGACGCCTCACCCCAGCATAGAAAGCTGAATGTGCTGATTGATCAGATTGAGCAACAAAAGCGGTTACTGCTGGCATGGCAAACTGCTAAAGATGAAATTCGTGTCTATAGTCAAAAGGCGCTCATGCCTGCATATCGCGAGTTATATAGCACGCTGTATGAGCAAATGCAGATACTGTGGAATAGCCTAAGTTATTATGATTTAAGCAAGTCAGATTGTGCCGTGGTGGAAGATAAAATCCAAACGCTTGCTGGCTTACTCCAAGGTTCTCATTTGCTGAGTCAAAAGCAGTTAGATGAAGTGGAAAAGATGTATGCCTATTATCAACAGGCAGATGAATATTCAAAGAAAAAAACCAAAAAGAAAAATATAGACAGTTTTGATCAATCTGAAAATATTGAATCTCCCACTGATGAAGATTTTGAAGATTGGAATAATGACCAATACCAACAAGCAAAAGAGCAAGCCAAATTAAAGCGTCAGCAAGCTAAACAAGCGCAAGCGGAAAAGTTAGTAAACCAGTCACTTAAAACCGTGTATTTAAAAATTGCCTCGATTATTCACCCTGACCGTGAGCTAGATGAATCTAAAAGAGTTGAGAAGACCGAACTATTACAACGTGTCAATGAAGCCTATGAACAGGAAGATTTATTCTTTTTGCTGAAACTTCAGCTTGAAGTGGAACAAAGTAAAACTGGTTCAAATAAGGGTTTAAACGCAGAGCAAGTCAAGTTTTACCAACAGGCTTTAGAAGAGCAAAGCCAAGCATTAAAGATGCAGATTCAGGAGTTGATTGACTCGCTCGTGTGGTCAAGTAAAGCCAAAATTGCAGTCCAGAAGTCGAAAGGACAACTGAATATTGCCGATTTGTATAAGCAGATTGATGCGGATGTATCTGCGGTGAAACAACAGTTGAAAGCTGAAAAGCAAAGACTGAGCTTTATGGGGAAAGAGAGTGGGTTGGAGATGTTGTTGGAGCATGGCGTGCTTTAATGCTTTTCTCCCTTTCCCTTTGGGATGAGGAACAACGTTCTGCAAGGGGGTGAGGGTTGTTTTTTTAGATTCACCTTTCCCTAACCCCTAACCCTCACTTACGCTTCGTTTTAAAGCAGCCCTTTAAAACTTGCTCAGGAGAGGGAGCTTCTTGTGTATCGTATAATGACAATAAATTTAAGAGGGAAATAAAAATGAAAATAGATTCCCAACTATTAGAATTCGCCAAATACATGCGCCATACCGCCACAGATGCTGAAAACTTGATGTGGCAACTTCTACGTGCCAAGCGATTTATGAACCTTAAATTTCGTCGTCAGCATGTGGTCAAACCTTATATTGTGGATTTTTACTGTCATGAAATTGATTTAGTGATTGAGTTGGATGGTAGTCAGCATGGAATGGATGATGCCATTGAATATGATACTGAACGGACAAAGTTTTTAGAGGCTTTGGGTTTAACTGTGGTTCGGTATTGGAATCATGATGTGTTGAGAAGGGCGGATGTGGTGTTGGAAGATTTGTGGAATGTGTGTTTTGAATTAAAAAGCAAAAGCACCTCTCCCTAGCCCTCTTCTGAGAGGAGATGGAACTCCATTGTGGAATTCACATAGGCATGAAATCAGATGACAACTCCCTCTCCCTATGGGAGAGGGCTGGGGTGAGGGTTATTTCTTAAATGAAATAATATCTTTTAAAGCCTGAATGGTACTATTTGAACTTTGTGCTTCAATTTTATTTTTTTCTAATTCAATAGTAGTTTCATCTTTTTTTAAAATGAAATTCCTTTCAGTTTTTAATAGATGATCAAGTGCATTTGAAAGCAACTTAAAGTTACCACTTTCTTTTGCAAGTGTTAAACCTAAATATTTTGCCTCTAAGTTTGTTAATTCATTTTGAAAATATTTGATTTCTTCTAAACTTTTTCTATAAAGATTTAGAAAAAAGAAAGAAAAAAACTCTATAAAAATGACCATTAAAGCTCGGGGTACAAGGTAAGGTATTAATTTTTCAATATCAGTGAAATATATAGTATTTGACATGGTTAAAATTAAATAAAGTACACCTAATAAGCTTAAGGTAATACCGATAAATAGATTAACCGTACCACATCTATTAAGGCTAGAAATTTCATCCTTGATCCTGTCAAAGGATTTTTCTGTAATATCTTCTAATTTTTTTATTTTTACTTTATTTTCTATGCTTACAATAAGATCAGTTGTTAAGTTTTCATCAAATTGTGTTTTTAAATTTTTTAAAATTTCTCTCTTCTCATTTTCTGTAATTTGCAGGGTTGAGGCGAGATTCTGATCTTTTAAAATAATAATTTCCTTTTCGAGACTCTGCATTTCCTTAATAAAATATTCATTAAGTTTGCTTGTATTCTTTGAATTATCTAAATAACCCGAATCGCGGATAAGGTTTTTTCTTTAAAATCATAACATAACTATAATTTTATGATTAATTTGAATCAGTTTTTAGATCAAGTCATAGACTTTTTTATGTTCAAACTGATGGATAAATCTCAAGATGAATGATCTCACTTCCTTAAGCAGGATTCAGGTTAAATAATTTGAAAATGGTCGAAAAATTAAAACTATTACAAACCCTAGTAATAGAGTGCCGAGCATGAGAGGAAATATATTTGAGGGAGGTACTTTATTTTCTTGTATAGATGTAGGTGAAATGAGTAGATCAGTGAAAAAATTAAAATCTTTTAGAGTGAAAGTTAAAAGAGTAATTACTGCAATAAAGCTAACTACTGAAAATAAGTTGAATTTATCTTTCATAAAAATAATAAAGGGCTGAATAATCAGCCCTTTATACTATATATTAGATCAAAATAACAACACATTAAAGCGCTGCAATCTGCTCCATATTCGCTTTAATTTTCGCGAGCTGATCAGCAAACTCAGCAAGTTTCACTTTCTCACCTTCAACCACAGCCGCAGGTGCTTTTGCTACAAAACCTTCATTACTAAGCTTAGTCGCAATTTGGTCATGCTGTTTTTGAACCTTGTCTAAGTCTTTTTGTAGACGACCCAATTCTGCTTTAGGATCAATTAAACCCTTCATTGGAACAAATACAGACACATGACCTACTACAGAAGACGATGACAATGGTGGTTGTTCAGCATCTGCCAGGAAAGTAATGCTTTCCACTTTTGCCAATGCTTTAAACAACGGTTCAATACGTGCAATTTGTGCTTTTTCCGCTTCAGTCGTGTTTTGCAGCAGAATAGGCAACAAGCGTGCATTGCCTAGACCCATCTCACCACGTATGTTACGTACCGCACCAATCAGACCTTGCAGCCATTGCATGTCCGCTTCAGCTTGTTCATTGATTAACGCTTGCTCAGCAACAGGGTACTGCGCCAACATAATGGTTTCGCCAGAAATGTTTAGTTTTGGCGCAAGTGTTTGCCAGATTTCTTCTGTAAGGTACGGCATCAACGGATGAGCCAAACGCAAAGACGTTTCCATTACTGCAAGAAGAACACGACGCACTTCAGCTTTACGCTCTTCAGATACAGTTTCATCATTCAGAACTGGTTTAGTGAGTTCCACATACCAGTCACAGTATTCATTCCAGATGAACTCGTAAATCGCTTGCGCAGCCAGGTCTAAACGGTAGGTTGCAAATGCTGTTTGTACTGCCTGTTCCGCTTTTTGCAGACGGCTGACAATCCATTGTTCAGGCAATTCCCACAGGTCTTGACGTGCTTCTGAACCAATGGTTTGACCTTCAACATTCATCATCACGAAACGGGTTGCGTTCCAGATCTTGTTGGCAAAGTTACGGTAACCTTCAACACGCTTCATGTCGAACTTGATGTCACGACCGGTGTTGGCAAGCGCACAGAAGGTGAAACGCACTGCATCGGTACCATAAGACTGAATCCCTTCAGGGAATTCTTTACGGGTTGATTTTTCAATCTTCGCAGCCTGTTTCGGGTTCATCAAACCTGTCGTACGTTTTTGTACCAGTGTTTCAAGATCAACACCGTCAATCAAGTCGAGTGGGTCAAGTACGTTCCCCTTAGATTTAGACATCTTCTGACCTTCGCCATCACGTACCAAACCGTGTACATACACAGTTTTAAACGGTACTTGTGGGGTGCCATCTTCATTTTTCATGAAGTGCATGGTCATCATGATCATGCGGGCAACCCAGAAGAAGATGATGTCAAAACCAGTGACAAGTACATCAGTCGGGTGGAAGGTATTTAAGAAGTAATTCTCAGCATCTTTTTTCGCATCGCCGGTCCAGCCTAAAGTTGAGAATGTCCAAAGAGCAGATGAGAACCAGGTATCTAGTACATCTTCATCTTGGCTTAACTGAACGTCAGCAGGGATGTTGTTTTTCGCCCGCACTTCAGCTTCGTCACGACCCACAAATACATTGCCGTCAGCATCGTACCAAGCCGGGATACGGTGACCCCACCACAATTGACGCGAGATACACCAGTCTTGAATATTGTTCATCCACGCCATGTACATGTTGCTGTACTGCTCAGGTACGAACTTGATACGACCGTCCTGAACCGCTTCAATGGCTGGTTTGGCAAGTGGTGCAATCTTTACATACCACTGGTCAGTAAGAAGTGGCTCTACGATGACACCTGAACGGTCACCGCGAGGTGGCTTCAAGGTGTACGGTTGAATTTGGTCTAACCAGCCTTCCGCTTCTGCTTGAGCGACCAATTTTTTACGTGCTTCAAAACGTTCTAAACCAATGTAGTCTGCAGGGGCAGGGATGGTTTTAGAAATTTGCTCGCCCGCTTTTGCGATGTATTCAAAATCGCTCAACACTTCCGCATTTTTATTGAAGATGTTGATGATTGGCAATTCGCAACGTTTACCCACGTCATAGTCATTGAAGTCGTGTGCAGGGGTGATTTTTACACAGCCTGTACCGAATTCTTTGTCGACATATTCATCTTTAACAATTGGAACCGCACGACCAGTAATTGGTAGGATGATGTTTTGACCTACCAAGTGCGCATAGCGTTCATCATCAAGCGCAACAGCAACCGCTGTATCACCGAGCAATGTTTCAGGACGAGTGGTTGCCACCACAATGTGATCTTTACCATCATGCGTTCGCAATGATTTATCTTCAAAGAAATATTTGAAGTGCCAGAGTGAACCTGCTTCTTCTTTATCCGACTCAACTTCAAGGTCAGAAAGCGCAGTTTGTAGTTTTGGATCCCAGTTAACCAGACGTTTACCGCGGTAGATCAAACCATCTTCATGCAATTTTACAAACACTTCTTTTACTGCATTGGATAGACCATCATCCATGGTGAAGCGTTCACGTGACCAGTCCACAGAAGAGCCCAGACGACGAATTTGATGCGTAATATTTCCGCCTGATTGTTCTTTCCACTCCCAGACTTTTTCAATGAACTTTTCACGGCCCAGATCATGACGGCTGATACCTTCTGCACCGAGCTGACGTTCTACCACCATTTGGGTGGCAATGCCGGCATGGTCAGTTCCTGGCTGCCAAAGCGTATTTTTGCCAGACATGCGGTTATAACGGGTCAGGGCATCCATAATGGCATTGTTAAAACCATGACCCATATGCAAGCTACCGGTGACGTTTGGCGGTGGAATCATGATACAGAATGATTCACCTTTTTCAGAGGGCTTGAAATAGCCACGCTCTTCCCACGTTTGGTACCATTTTTTCTCGATCTCAGTCGGATCGTAAGTTGTAGCAATATTTTGCGCTGAATCAGTCATAGTTCGAACAGATCAAAAGTAGATGAAAAATTGTAGCTATTGTAGCAAAAAAAATAAGGACTGCGGCAGTCCAAGCAGATGCAAACTTTAACCGGACTGCTTGAGAGATTGATGGCCCTATGGTAGAACGGAATAAAAGGCGACTCATCGCAAATGACAAGAATACGACTCGGATATGAGGAGACCCAGATGAGCTATAACATTTATCTACAACTTCAGCCTGAAACTCATCACCGTTTTAGAGAGCTTCATTCCCGGTTAAATGCTGGAGATCAGATCAGCCTGGCCAAACCTTTGGGAGAAAATCTGGCGGATATGGCCTGTGAAATTATCGAACAAGTTTTTGGGCAGGTTGCCCGTCTGTCCACTTCACAGGATCATGAGTCAGAAAAGGTGATTCAGCAGATTCTCGATACCATTCATAAATATATGCCATGGTCTGTTTCATTTTTTGCCAATCAGCGGCTGCTGCCTTTGGTTAACTATTTGTATGACCTGACGCATGAAAATGAAGGGGATTATTTTATGCGTTATCCGGTTGAACCGCATCTGGTGACAGACTTGCTCAGTTATGCCTATGATATGAAAGCCGGCAATCAGCATGCTGTATCACTGGCTTTAAAAGCTTTCATTGAAGTAGTGGATCAGGGTGTCACCCATTTGGTACGTCAGCCCAAAAGTATCCTGAAATTTAATGTGGTAGTTGATAAAACCCTGAATGGTGTGATTAATTTAACCACGCAGCTCGGTTATAAGCGTTTTGATAAACTGGGAAGCATCTATGATGTACATACCATGAGTCATTATTTCGAGCATTTTTTAGCATTTCTGGAAGATGAAGTGAGGGTTTGCTAACCCTTTATTTACGGTTGCGACGTGAGTGAGATATCTCGCAAGATTTTATAGCTGAGATGAAGCAAGAAGTTGCGTTGTTCTAAATGAATGACTCATCAAGAGATAGCGGCAGAAAAATATACTCGTCCTCTTGTACTGTGAACAACGCGATGCCTGGTTCTTGCTCATGGAGTTAAAACTCTCGCAGATTTCGGTATGAAACTTGGTCATACTCGATCTGCTCAAGCTGGTTTATAGCGCACTTCACTTAAAGGGCAGCAAACTCTAAATACACAGCGAATATTTCAAAAATAAGAGGGATTCAATGGCAAAGCTGGAAAATTTAAAAGACAAGGTCGTCTGGATTACCGGGGCATCCTCGGGGATTGGTAAAGCAATTGCACAGGAGTGTGCGATGCAGGGGGCACAGGTCATATTGACGGCACGCCGTTATGAAGAACTGGAAAAAGTCCGTATCAGTTTGCTTAATCCGGACCAGCATCTTGCTATTACTGCAGATATTACTGATGAAAGCCAGGTGCGCCAAGCCTATGAACAGGTCCTGAGCGAAAAAGGCCGGATTGACTGGCTGATCAATAATGCCGGGCTGAGTCAACGTGCGCTGATCTTGGATACCAGCATGCAAACTGAGCGTGCCATTATGGAAGTGGATTATTTCTCACAGGTATTTTTGACCAAAACCGTATTGCCGACTTTTTTACAGCAAAAATCTGGCCGGATTGTTTTTGTTTCCAGTGTGGCCGGCCTGCTGGGAACCCAATACCGTGCTTCTTATTCAGCGGCCAAAGCAGCGATTCATATGTGGGCTAACAGTTTACGTGCTGAAGTCGCGGAGGATGGTGTGGATGTTTCGGTAATTTTCCCGGGCTTTGTAAAAACCAATGTGTCGATTAATGCCCTGAATGGAGAAGGCAAAGCTCAGGGCTTTGATAATGAAGCGACGGCAAATGGCTTGGAGGCCGAGGAGTTTGCCCAAATAGCTATCAAAGCCTTAATGAAGGGCGAGGAATATATTGTTGTCGGTGGTCGTAAAGAAGTGCTAGGAACCTGGGTGTCGCGTGTATCGCCAGGCATGCTGTATAAAATGATCCGTAAAGCCAAGGTCAAATAGGCGCTTGGTTCAAGCAATTCAATTGATATATGAAACAGCTCCTTTAAAACAAGGAAGGATGATCAAATATAAAAAATCCCCCTCAAGTGAGGGGGATTTTCTTTTCAAATCTCAACTGGATTTTTTCCCTTGATGAAAGGGGCGAGGTGGATTAACTCACTGAATCATCTAAATTCGGCGCTAACCAGCGTTTTGCTTCATCCAGTGTCCAGCCCTTACGCTTCGCATAATCTTCCAGCTGATCGCCAGAGATTTTACCCACGTTAAAGTATTCAGTTTCAGGGTTGGCATAATAGAAACCGCTCACTGATGAAGGTGGCCACATTGCAAAACTTGTGGTTAAGTACGTACCAATCTTGTCGGTTGTACCTAGCCAGTCAAACAATGGCGCTTTTTCAGAATGTTCAGGACAAGCCGGGTAGCCCGGTGCAGGACGAATACCGACATACTTCTCTTTGATCAATTCATCATTGGTCAATTGCTCATCGGCTTGGTAGCCCCAGAACTCTTTACGGATACGCTGGTGCAAATGCTCGGCAAAGGCTTCAGCAAAACGGTCACCCAGGGCTTGCACCATAATGGCATTATAGTCGTCACCTTTGGCTTTGTATTCCTGCGACAGCTCTTCTGCACCGAAGATCGACACGGTAAAGCCGCCCAAGTAATCCTGAGCTACATCTTTAGTGGCAATAAAGTCAGCCAAAGAGTAGTTGGCTTTGCCGGTTACTTTGTCGGACTGCTGACGTAAGTGCTCGAAAGTATGAGTGACTTTACCAGCTTCATCCACGACAGTAACCGTATCTGAACCGGTACGGTTCGCAGGGTAAAGACTGAAAGTCGCACGTGCATCAAAACGTTTGTTTTCGATGATGTCTTGCAGCATTTCCTGGGCTTGAGCAAACAGGTCACGCGCGGCTTCACCGACAATTTCATCTTCCAGAATTTTCGGGAATTTGCCTGCCAGACTCCAAGAAATAAAGAATGGTGTCCAGTCAAAGTATTCCACCAAGGTTTCTAAAGGATAGTTAGTGAAAGTTTGTGAGCCAATGAAGTTTGGTTTTGCCGGGGCATTCTTGTTGAAGTCAATTTTAAAACCATTTTCAATAGAAGCCTGATAGGACAGCTTCGCCGCTTTCGGCTGTTTGTTGGCAAGACGGGTACGGATTTTTTCATAATCCGCGGCATAATCCGCCAGCAGTTGAGGCTTCATTTCCGCAGAAAGTAGTTGTGTCGCTACACCGACTGCACGTGAAGCATCAGCAGTATACAGCACACCATCATTTTGATATTGCGGAGCAATCTTCACCGCAGTATGGGCTTTAGAAGTGGTTGCACCACCAATCATTAATGGAATGTTAAAGCCTTTACGTTGCATTTCTTTGGCTACAAAAACCATTTCATCCAGTGATGGGGTGATCAAGCCTGACAAACCGATAATATCGACTTTTTCATCAATCGCGGTTTGCAGAATTTTCTCACATGGCACCATCACACCCAGATCAACGATGTCATAACCGTTACAGCCCAGTACCACACCCACGATATTTTTGCCGATGTCGTGTACGTCACCTTTAACAGTTGCCAGCAGAATTTTACCTTTGGCTTCGCCTTGAGTCTTTTCTGCTTCAATGAACGGATTCAGCCATGCAACTGCTTGTTTCATCACACGCGCAGATTTTACCACCTGTGGCAGGAACATTTTGCCGGCACCGAACAGGTCACCGACCACGTTCATACCTGCCATCAATGGACCTTCGATCACATCCAGTGGACGTGCAGATTTTAAACGGGCTTCTTCAGTATCCTCATTGATATAGGTGGTAATACCTTTCACCAAGGCATATTCCAGGCGTTTTTCTACGCTTTCATTACGCCATTCCAAGTTCTCTTCGGCTTTTTGCGCGCCGCCTTGACCACGGTATTTTTCAGCAATTGCCAGCAGTTTCTCGGTCGCATCCTGACCGCTTTCACCCTGATTGCGGTTCATGACCACATCTTCGACCGCTTCTTTCAGCTCGGCAGGAATATCATCATAAATCGCCAGCTGACCCGCGTTGACGATCCCCATGGTCAAACCTTTCTGGATCGCGTGATACAGGAATACCGCATGAATCGCTTCACGCACTGGTTCGTTACCACGGAAAGAAAAGGAGACGTTGGAGATACCACCAGAAATCATCGCATTTGGCAGGTTCTGTTTAATCCAGCCAGTCGCTTCAATAAAGTCCACACCGTAGTTGTTGTGTTCTTCAATACCGGTCGCTACTGCAAAGACGTTCGGGTCAAAAATGATATCTTCAGACGGGAAGCCGACTTCATTGACCAGCACATCATATGAACGCTTACAGATTTCTTTTTTACGTTCAGCGGTATCAGCCTGACCATCTTCATCAAAGGCCATGACAATAACAGCGGCGCCATACTGACGACAGAGGCGGGCACGTTCAACAAACTCGTCATAGCCTTCTTTGAGGGAAATCGAGTTAACCACCGCTTTACCCTGTACACATTTCAGACCAGCTTCAATAATTTCCCATTTAGAGGAATCCAGCATGATCGGCACACGTGAAATATCTGGTTCAGACGCAATCAGATTCAGGAAATGCACCAGGGCACCCTGTGAATCCAGCATGCCTTCATCCATGTTGATATCGATGATCTGTGCACCGGCGGCCACCTGTTGACGGGCCACGTCCAATGCTTCAGTAAAGTTTTCTTCTTTAATCAGACGCAGGAATTTTTTCGAGCCCGTGACGTTGGTACGTTCACCTACGTTCACAAATAATGAATCTTTGGTAATGTTAAATGGCTCTAAACCACTTAAACGGCAAGCAGGTGCAATTTCTGGCAGCTGGCGCGGGCGAATGCCTTCAACCGCCTGGGCAATGGCGCGGATATGATCCGGC
>NZ_SMTB01000007.1:0-57447 GCF_006864105.1 Acinetobacter sp. RF14B
GCAGTCGTCGGCGGCGTAGTGGGGGCAGTCGTCGGAGGTCTTGCTGGTAAAGAAGTCGGTGAAGCGATAAATCCGACTGAAGAAGCCGCTTACTGGCGTGAAAATTCAGTACATACCCCTTATTATTCAGAAGCACGTAGCACTTATAGTGATCTGGATTATGACCGTGACTATGACATAGCTTATCGTGTGGGTTATGAAAATCGCGGGGCTTATGATGCCAATACCCGTTTTGAAGATGCCGAGTCTGATCTGAAGCTCAAATGGGAACAAATGAAAGGTGAATCACGTCTGACCTGGGAACAGGCAAAATATGCAGTACGTGATGCATGGAACCGCGTGACACGCTAATTCTGCTTGTTTAGCAACGAAATGCTGCAAAATTGACAAGACCTGCTTGGATTCAGTGCTTGTCAATTTTGCACTGAGTTGACCAATAATCGGATTAATAAGTAAAAATCATCTAACTCATAAAGATTTTTTTGTATTTTAGGCTTGTCAAACCGGTTCAGAGCGCGTATTTTAAGTTAAGAACCACATTTTATGAACAGACATAAACATGTTAAAGCAACCTATCATTTCAAACGTTTATTTTTATTTTTGGCAGTTTAGATAATTGCCTGAATGCGTTTGGGCGATGAAAAGGTTGCCCACCAGTTGATACCTGATCGGCAACCCTGATCAGGTTTTTTTATGCATGTAATTTAACAATTTTTTCGGAGACAGCCATGACCAACTTTAACTATTCATACTTTAGCAACTTTTATTGGTCTTATTTTAGCCAGTTAGTAACTCTTTCGATTTCTTCGATCAGACCCATAACGCTCAAATAAAAGTTCGGACTGAGTAGCAGTCCCAGGATGAAAAGTCATGAATACCGCAAATACATTAGTAAAAAATCAAACTGAAACAATTCTAAGCTTACCCCAGCAGCTTAAGCAGCACTTGCCACTGTCTCCTCAATTGACTGCTCAGGTGGCTGAACATCGCCAAGTTATTCAAAATATTCTAACAGGTAAGGATCAGCGCTTGCTGGTGATTACCGGACCCTGTTCCATTCATGACGAAGCTTCTGCACTGGATTATGCAAAAAAATTAAAACAGCTCCAGACTCAAGTTGCCGATCAGATTTTTCTGGTCATGCGGGCCTATATTGAAAAACCACGTACCACCGTTGGCTGGAAGGGCTTTCTCTACGATCCAAATCTGGATGGCTCTTCTGATATGCAGCTTGGCTTGGAAAGATCACGTGCACTTTACTTAAATATCCTTGAGCTGGGTTTGCCGATTGCCTCAGAGGTCTTGAGTCCTATGGCAACGGTATATTTCGATGATCTTTTGGCTTGGGGTGCGATTGGGGCTCGCACCAGTGAATCCCAGATTCATCGTGAAATTTCCAGCTATATGCCTTATAGCATTGGTTTCAAAAATGGTACCGATGGTTCTATTCAGATTGCACTGGATGCCATCCAGTCCGCGTCTAAGCCACATCAGTTCTTAGGCATGAGCCAGTCGGGGCTGCCTTGCATGATTCACTCAGCGGGTAATCCTCAGGCTCATCTTATTCTGCGTGGTTCAAATAATGGACCAAATTACCAGTTGGCCGACATTGAAAAGATCAAGGTCCAGCATGCAGCAGAGTTGCCCGCTTTGGTAATTGATTGCAGTCATGGAAACAGCTCGAAAAATCCATTACTACAGCCGCAAGTGCTGCATACGATTGTGACAGAACGTCTGAAAACCAATGTGCGCGGAGTGATGCTGGAAAGCCATTTAATAGATGGTAACCAGAAAATTTCTACGGAGATGCAATATGGCCAGTCGGTGACTGATGGCTGTCTGGGCTGGGAGAAAACCGAGCAGCTTTTACTGGAAGTGGCTCATACTCTGGCATCGACTTGTTTAAAACGTAGCGCTTAAATTCAGAGAACAGGACTTTCCCGAGGAAAGTCCTTTTTCGTTTAGCGCTTGATCGGCTTTATAAAAACAAGATAAATATGACATCTATCACACCTTTAAAATAATATTTTTATTGTCAGTAAATTGTTTTGTCTCCGGACATAAAGCATTACACAATTCGTAAAAAATCATTGATTCAAATTTTTTATTGATTTATTACCGCAGATTTTCCGCAAAGTATTAAGTATCAAGGCCTGATAAAGCCGTTTGATCAGTAGGATTTAACTGGTAAAAAAACCAAGCTAGCAGACAGACAGACAGTTATTCTCAAGAAGAGCAAAAATCATTGTAAGGGCTAATCTAAGTAAAACTTCTCCTATAAGGTGTCCTGCCATTTATGTACACCCTTAAAATCTCGGCCTATACTTCTAAAAAAACAGGCAGATTGATCTGCCTGTTTGTATTTTTAATATGGAGCCCATTAGGTTGATTTGCGCTGAATGACCAGCTTAAAGTACACAATGCTGCTTAGAGTCAACAAGCTACACAGGATAAAGGCGAACTGGTAACTGTAGGCTGCAATAATGGCGCCAATCAACAGGGAACCAATGGCAATGCCCAGATCATAAAAGGTATAAAAAGTTGAAGTTGCATAGCCAATACGATGTTTAGGTGCACGTTGAATGGCCAGCGTTTGCATACAGGGCTGTACGCTCCCAAAACCTACCCCGACCATCACCGCAGCCAGCATAAACCCCCATAAAGTTTGAATCTGGCTCAGTAGAAACAAGCCCAGACTAAAGGCCACCAGTGCAGGATAAATCACATATTGCGGCCCCTTACGATCATAAACTTTTCCAGTAAGGGGGCGTAAACTCATCATGGAAATTGCAAAAACCACGAAGAATAAGCCGGCATAGGCCATTAAGTTTTTGCTTTCAGCAAAGGGGGCGATAAAGGACATGACACTGGCATAAGAAAATGAAATTAGCATCGCCAGTACGGCAATTGGTAGAACTTTCTTTTCCACCAAATCTGTCAGAGCAATAGACTTTTGATTGGAATGACCAGCGAATTTTTCAGGTTCTTTGACAGGAATCAGAAAACAGAAACCGAAACCGATAAAGACCAGAGCGATCAGCAGGGTACTCACCTCAACATAAGACCAGTATTCAATTAGGCTAAGCCCCAGCAATGGACCAAGCACAATGCCCAGATTGACCGACATGACGAAATAGCCCATACCTTCGCCTTTACGCTGTTCTGGAATAAACTGATTGACTACAGGGATACAAACCGTGGTCAGTATACTGAACCAGATCCCATGTAAAAATCGGATGATGAACAGGAGAGTCAGCTGATCTGCCAGCAGATAAGCCAAAGAAAACAGGCTAAAGAATACTTCTGAAACAATCAGAGTTTTACGCACCCCAAATTTTTCAATAATCAGGCCACTAAAAGGGCGAACTGCAATTGCTGAAACCATAAACAAAGTCATGGCCAGACCTGCTTGGGTCAAGTTGCCACCAAGTTCATTTAAGATATAAATAGGCAAAATTGTCGTTTGCGCAAAATAGAAAATAAATAAAAACAGGTTGTTGGCCAGACAAAGTACAAAGGACTTGGTCCATAACGGCGATGGAGCAGTATTCATGATTTTCCTAAAATGATGTGCTGCGAGATGCGGGGCTTAATATGAAAAAATTATTGTGATAAATAAGCACGACATATCTAGGAGCGAAGCAAGATGTATAGGAACTTTAAGAAAAATACGTGAAAATTACAATAATATTTTAATACGATCCATTAAATTGAATACTCACAGGACTTTTATACCATTGAACTGATATAAAAAAATCAGCCCTTAAGCTGATTTTTTTATGGACCACTATTTTATAAAAAGTGGAATTATAAGCCTGCTTCATATTCTGTATTGGCGAGCAGCTTGCTCACATCATCCATATTGTCCGGTTTGATTTTATAGATCCAGCCTTTGCCATAAGGGTCGTCATTAATAAAATCTGGATCATCTTCAAGATCAGCATTAACTTCAACTACCACGCCCGATACAGGAGCATGAATATCAGAGGCGGTTTTAACCGATTCAACTACGCCGGCCTGCTGACCTGCGGTAAGCTGTGCATTCAGTTCAGGTGCTTCGACATAGACCAAATCACCTAGTGCATCCTGTGCATGGTCGGAAATACCGGTCACAACAAGATCACCTTCAATGCGTACCCATTCATGTGTACTTGCGTACTTTAGTTCTGAAGGATGATTCATTGATAACTCCTTAAAAATCTTAAGATCATTTTCAACATGTTTTATACATTCTTTTTGGTCAAAACAAAAGGCTATGATCCTTTATAAATAAGGATCTTTACGCCAGCTGCTTGGGCTACGACCACTCCAGCGTTTAAATGCCCGGCTAAAATTGGCCACATCGCTATAACCGAGCTCATCGGCAATCTGTTCTAAAGTAAAGTCGGTCCGCGACAGCAGTGAGGTCGCATGCCGGTAGCGTACTTCATCGACCAGGGTTGAAAAAGAAGTGCCTTCAGCCGCCAACTGGCGTTTTAAGGTGCGGTCGGACATATGCAGACGATCTGCCACACTTTCAATACTCAGATAGTGCTGCTCCGAATGTGTCAGAATATCCCGAACCCGCATCGCAATCCGGTGCCGTTCGCCCAGTGCAGACAGTTCTGCTTCACACTGGTTAATGGCGATCTGGCTGGCAATTGGATCGGCGTGGACCAGCTTGTTCATTAAGTAGCTTTTATCAAAGCTTAAAATTAAATGTGGCTGTTCAAAACGGAACTGGTGATTTGGAAATTTCGCCATGAAACGTTCAAAGCCGTCGGGCTTTTTAAAGTCAAAATCAATTTCACCGGAGACATGATCAATGCCCGTAATGGCTTTGGCCATGCTGATCATGCCGATAATCAGCGCAATGGAAATTTCGGTACGCAGGGGTTCCAGCTGAATATCTGTTTGTAACTGTACTGTGGCCTTGCTGCCAAAGGTTGAAAAAAATAGTTGCAGAAAGGGCATACGCAACTGGATAAAACGGTTCGCAAGTACCAGTGCATCCGTAATATCGTGAGCTGTCATGATGGCATAGCCGATAAAGCCATGAATCGAAATCCGCATTTGCGTACCCAGATGATAACCCAGTGTTGGTTCACCAGTCAGTTTCAGGGCATGCTTAACCAGCTCATTGGCCACAGGAGTCGGGATCCGAAAATCAGGATCGGCCAGTTGTTCAGCAGTTAGGCCAAATGGTGTAAATAATGATTCACTGTTATATCCCCAGCGAGAAATCACATCGAGGAGTAAAAGACCGTATACGCCAGGAATACCCTGGTCTTGGCGTGAGGCTATTATTTTCATGCGCGATCCGTTGCACTCATACAAGTTTTTCTACTTATGCCCTGATATTGGCATGAAACAGTCATTTTTTCATTCATATTGTTGGACAAAAGCTGGCTAAATTGTCCTGCTTAAATTAGAGGATGAGCCTGATTATAGCCAAAAATTGATCTAAAAGTTATATAATTCATGTATCTAAGAGAAAAATTTATTCTTTCAGAATGATAAAAACCATTTTATTAAAAGGCAATCATGTCAACAGACCGCTTAATGAATGAAAAAGAGACATCACCACCAATCTTAACCAAAGCCGCAGGCCTGATCTGAAAGATGTACATTCGGATCAGGCTTGGGGTTTGGAGGTAGTATTTCTTTTAAATCAAAGCTATTTGAAAAAAGTTATAGATCGGTCGATGGCGCTTTGTGAGCCTGCTGTTCGATCAGGAAACCGCCTGTTTGTCGCTGCCAGAGATGAGCATAAATACCGTTTAACGCGACCAGCTCCTCATGCGTGCCTTGCTCTGCAATGCGGCCCTGATCCATGACAATCAGGCGATCCATCTGGGCAATGGTCGAGAGGCGATGTGCAATCGCAATCACTGTTTTATCCTGCATCAGGTCATCCAGACTGCTCTGAATTGCCGCTTCTACTTCAGAATCGAGCGCACTTGTCGCTTCATCCAGAATCAGAATAGGGGCATCTTTCAAAAAGACCCGGGCAATTGCAATACGTTGACGCTGGCCACCAGAAAGTTTCACGCCGCGTTCACCCACATAAGCCTCATAACCTTTACGTCCACGTAAGTCGCTCAAGTTCGGAATAAATTCTTCTGCCTTGGCTTTGCGCACAGCATCATACATTTCTTCATCGGTCGCATCCGGACGGCCATACTTGATATTTTCTGCGACTGTACGATGCAATAAAGAGGTGTCTTGGGTTACCAGGGCAATATTTTTACGCAAGCTGTCCTCAGTGACATGATCAATATCCTGACCATCAATCAGGATTCGGCCCTGATCCAGCTGGTAGAAATGTAATAATAATTGAATCAGGGTGGATTTTCCTGCACCTGAACGACCAACGATGCCGATTTTTTCACCCGGACGAATCGTTAGATCAAACTGGTCAATGACCGGTTTTTCATTATAGGCAAAGGTGATATTTTCAAACCTGATTTCTCCTTGCTTGAGCTGTAACTCTTTCGCATCCGGACGGTCTTCAATAGAAATTTTACGTCCCAGCGTACGCATTCCGTCCTGAATGGTGCCGACATTTTCAAACAGAGCAGAGGTTTGCCACATCATAAATTCGGCAATACTGTTCAGTTTCAGTACCATGGCGGTGGTAGCTGCAATAATGCCGAGTTCAGCCTGTCCCTGCATCCAGAGCCAGACCGCCGTCCCCAAGACACCGCCATACAGAATCACGCTCAGAAATAAAATGCTGATTTCATATTGGGCGCCCAGACGCATTTGTTTATAAACAGTCTGCATAAACTCCTGCATGGAGGACTTGGCGTACTGACTTTCGCGTCCGGCATGAGCAAAGAGCTTGACCGTTTGGATATTGGTATAAGCATCGGTGACCCGTCCGGTCATCACTGCACGGGCATCAGCCTGTTGCGAGGAAATTTTACTCAGTTTTGGAATAAAGTAACAGGCAGCACAAATAAACAGCAGTAGCCATAACAACAGGGGCAGAACCAGTAAAGGAGAAATGGCGCCCAGTACAATATTGATCGTAATGAAGTAAATCAGGACATAGGCCAGCATATCACCCAGAATCACCCAGAACTCACGAATCGCCAGAGAAGTTTGCATCACTTTGGCAGATAAGCGTCCGGCAAAATCATTATGGAAAAAATCCAGGCTTTGCTTAAGTAACAGATTATGAAAGCGCCAGCGCAAGCGCATCGGAAAGTTACTGTATAGAATCTGATGCTTGATAAGCGACTGGGCGCTGGCAAATAAAATATTGGCCAGCAGAATAAAGCTTAACCAGATAAGATTACGGGCGTGTTCTTCTAAAAAAGTCTCTGGCTGGCTGCGGCTGAGCCAGTTCACCAGTTCGCCAATCTGGGAATAGAGCACGGCTTCAAAGCTGGCAGCACCTGCGGTACATAGCACCAGAATCAATAAATAACGGCGTACCCCATAGGCCGCCTGCCAGACAAAAGGAAAAAACTGGGTAGGCAAGGGCTGATTCAGATGTTTGGTGGGATAAGGGTCCACCAGCCGTTCAAGCCATCGAAACATTGTCGTACTCTTTTCTCATGCATGCTGCTTTTCAGGAAGTATAAAGGATTCTATTTTTTAAAGTCTGCAATTGGGTGAAATTGCCACACAATGATTAACGAAATCAAACTTTAGATTGCAGGTTGAACGCTTAGATGAGTTGTATCTCTATTGCTGTATTTAAAAGAAATATTTGATGGCATTGGGTAAAGCAGCAGACAATACGCATATAAAAAGCCTGAAATGACGCATCATTTCAGGCTTGCATTTAGGCTTGCGCTATTCAGTGAAACGTTTAGTGAATAATTGGCGAAGGTGGTGGAGTAAAAGCTTCTTTTAGATCATGACCTGAAGGAGCCTGATACACTTTCAGTTCAAACTCGGGAATAATCGCCAAGATATGATCCATGATATCGGATTGGATATTCTCATATTCAGTCCAGGCGGTGGTATTGGTAAAGGCATAAATTTCAAGCGGCAAGCCTTCACTGGTCGGTTGTAACTGACGCACCATTAAAGAAAAATCTTTGGCAATCCCGGGATGCTGCTGTAAATAAAACTCCAGATAGGCACGGAATGTTCCCAGATTGGTCAGACGGCGCTGGTTATATTGTGAATGATGCTGTAACTGTTGGTTGAATTTTTCTATTTCTTCACTTTTACTATTCAAATACTGATCCAGCAGGATAAAATTTTTCAGCTTGGTCTGTTCTTCGGCACTCATGAAATGCACACTGCTTTGGTCAATGTGGATTGAACGCTTGATCCGGCGTGCACCAGCTTCCTGCATACCGCGCCAGTTTTTAAAGGTATCCGTGACCAGCTTGTTGGTGGGAATGGTGGTTATGGTCTTGTCAAAGTTTTGCACTGTCACGGTATGTAATGACATATCAATCACATCACCATCGGCATTCAGTGAAGGCATTTCAATCCAGTCACCAATACGTACCATGTCATACGAGGAAATCTGGACTGAAGCCACCAGCGATAAAATCGTGTTCTGGAAAACCAGCATCAGCACCGCGGCCATTGCACCAAAACCGGCCAGCAGGGTGAATACATCCTTTCTCAGGAAAGTGCCCAGAATCATCAAGCCGCAAACGATAAAAATAATCAGCTTTACCAACTGTAAATAACCTTTAATCGGTTTGTTACGCGATTTCGGATTACGCTGGTAAATCAGGTTGAAAATATTAAGCAGCTCGCCGAGTGCCAGTGCAATGGTCAGGAAAATAAAGGCTTGTGCACCCATTTCGATAAGGGCTTGAGCCTTATCTGATAAATGCGGTACGGTACTGATACCATTCATGATCACGATGGCCGGAACAATATTGGCAATCCGGCGAATCACGCTATGCTGAGCAAAAATCGTGTTATTGGCAAAAGGCATTTTGGAAATGAGTTTACGAATTCCACGAACAACCACTTTTTTAGCAAATAAATTGGTAATAAGGGCAAATAGAATCAGGATGCTTAATGAAGACAGCATTTCCAGCCAGGGATACTGATCTGTCCAATCCTGAATGTTCTGAATAAAATTAAACTGTTCCAACTGATCTTTCTCTTAGACTAAAAAATTTGATAGAGTTTATAGCTTTGAAGCTGACTTTTTAATCCTGGATAACTTTTTAAAACATATCCCTCTAGGTCTTATACTTTTTTTAGCCTCATCGTTTCATTGAATATAAAAAACCGGCAGGTTTGCCGGTTTATATTTCCAGATGTTTTCTGGCGAGGTGGCAGAACAAACTACCACATCAGGTCATCTGGAATGACATAGGCTGCATACGGATCTTCTTCATCAGTAATTTTTTCATTTTTCTCTGAATTGTTAACCAGAATAAAACCTTCCATTTTGGCATTGATACGCTCTGCCAATGCTTTAGGTAAGAAAGCATACTGGGTATTGTCACGTGCAATCACGAGACTGCCAGCCACTAAAGCATTATAAATCTGTTGATTGATATAGACTTTTTTGATTTTGTCATTGTCAATGAACTGGTAGCTGATTTCGCCATCGGTATCGCGGATTTTATGCTGATTGATCATCTGTATGATGGCAGCTTGCAGTTCTTTTTCCTGTAACTGGGCTTTTTTCGCTCGCTCAATGGCCTGATCTTTGGCCAGCTTTTCCTGTTGGTCCTGTGCAATCTTCGCCTTGATTTCAGCTTCACTGCTGTCACCCGTACGTTTTTCATGTACTGCCTGTTTAGACAGTTTTTTTGCTTTTTTATTATCGACCAGGCCAGCTTTTAACAATTGTGCCTGTAATGCATTTTTAACCATGAGAATTTCCAGAAATTAGTCGTGTTGATGCCGATAACGCAAATAGATGATCCAATAACTCAGGCTTAACAGAAAGCTGAGTGCCGTAGGAATCAGGAATGCATTCAATTTTAAATAAGGATAGGTCCAACTGGCAAGGATACCACCAATCAGAAAACCGAGAAAAATCAGCCCATGCAGAATGACGCGGCGAGATTCCACTTCCAGCCTTCGCAGGCGATAGCCCAAAGCCAGACCTAAGTCCGTGAGAACACCGGATAAATGGGTGGTCCTGATAATCGTACCTTTATAATGGCTGACCATGGCATTTTGCAGACCCATCGCGACACAGGCCCAAAGCAAGGCATACCGTGGAAAATAGGGCAGTAATAACCAGCACAGAAAAATAAAAAAAGCCACCAGACTGAGAGGGTAGCCATACAGGCGTCCCAGGCGAAAGTGGCTGTTTCCAAGAATCAGGCCACTATACATAGAACCCATTACATAACACAGGATGATCAATACCAGATACAGTATCATTTCTGGCTGCCATTCTAGTAAAGCCATAGTCAGCATACTGACATTACCGGTCATATGGGAAACAGACTGATTCAATACAGTCAGCAGTCCCAGCACGTTAATCATACCTGCATTCAGGGCAAGTAAAAACGCACCCAACTGTACCCACACGGGCAAACGCTGTAACGGCATAACAACATCATTAACAAAAAAATATTGATTAATCAATATAAAATCAATTTAAAGCGCGGTCTACTGCTACCGTAAATAAAACATCGGTAGAGGAGTTTAAGGCAGTTTCAGTAGAGTCTTGCAAGACACTAATCACCATACCAATCGCAACCACCTGCATGGCAATATCCGAAGAAATTCCAAACAGGCCACATGCTACTGGAATGAGCAACAGGGAGCCACCGGCTACACCTGAAGCCCCACATGCAGATACCGCCGCAACAACAGACAGAATCAGCATGGTGCTAAAGTCTACGCTGATGCCCAGCGTATGAACTGCGGCTAAAGTAAGTACTGTAATGGTGACTGAAGCACCGCCCATATTGATGGTCGCACCTAGGGGAATTGCTACACTAGAGGTTGACTCACTCACTCCTAAACGCTTGGCCAGATCCAGATTGACAGGGATATTCGCTGCGGAACTGCGGGTAAAGAAGGCGGTAATGCCACTTTCCCGTAAGCAGGTAAAGACCAGAGGATAAGGATTACGGCGTGTGACCAGCGCCACCATTAAGGGGTTAATCACCAGAGCAACAAAAAGCATGGTGCCCAGAAGAACCGTGAGCAATTGGGCGTAGTTGGACAAGGTTTCAAGACCTGCTTCAGCAAAGGTCACTGCCACCAGACCAAAAATACCGACAGGCGCAAAGCTAATCACCAGACGAATCACATGATTCACGGCAGAAGCAGTGTCATTCAGCAAGGTTTTGCTGCTGTCCGAAGCATGGCGAAATGCCATTCCCAAAGCCACTGCCCAAGCCAGAATGCCAATAAAATTGGCTTCCGAAATTGCCACTATCGGGTTTGCCACAAAGCTCAGCACTAAATTCTGCAAAATTTCACCCAGGCTCCCCGGCGGTTGCAAGTCAGCCTGGGCTGCAATGTCCAGAAATAACGTGCTTGGAAACAGCATACTCGCCACAACGGCACTGAGTGCAGCCAAGAACATGCCGGCACCATACATCAGCATGATAGGACGAATCGCGACATTGGTCTGACCAACTTTAAAATTCGCGATTGAAGCTAAGACCAGAACGAATACCAGAATCGGCGCAACAGATTTTAGTGCTTTAATAAACAGATCACCCAACAGACGGAGTGACGGCGCAGCTTCGGGAAAAACCACAGCGACGGCTACACCTAAAATAATGGCGATAATGATTCGAGAGACTAAACTTATACGCGAAAGGGCAGAAAACATAAGGTTGCCTTGTGAAAATTACGAGGGCGAAATTTAAAAAAAATTGGCACTATTTTATACTTAAATTTCAAAGGGATTGAAAATATTTTCAGATAAAAAATAAACCCTTGATATGAAATGGAAATTATAGTTAAAACCTTTTTTAAAATAATCGATTCTGTCCGTAAAATATCTATTTTGGGGCTTATTTTACCTGGAATTCCAGATTTTCATTTATCAAATAAATAGCAATTAAATATTAATCACCTAAAATTATGATTGAATGCAAGATAAAATAACTCATGGTTGAAAGTCCATTTTAACCATGAGTTTGAGCAGGATTGGACTTAAAGATTATCCTCCTGAGGCGCTTCAAAAATTTCTGGGGCCAAGTCCTGAATAGCTTGAAAATGGGTCAAATAGATCTGACCACTTAAATAGGTCAACAGTTTGGAGGTATGTAAACGATCCATCACCGGGCCTTTGACTTCAGCAAAATGCAGGCGAATATTGAGCTTGGCCAATTCAGCATTCAGCTCTTCAAGCATTTCTAGTGCACTCAGATCAATCGCACTGATACTGGAGCAGTTCAGAATAACATGCTGCAACTGATCATTATGGCTCAGCTGATTAATCAGATACCCTTTAAAACTGTTGGCATTTAAAAAGGTCAGGTTTTCATCAATCCTTAAGGATAAGACACGTTCAGAAGTCCGGGTTTGATGGCGCTGAATATTACGAAAATGCTGCGTACCTTCTACCAGTCCCAGCACGGCAATATGCGGCCGGCTGATTCTCCATAACATCAGGGCAAAAGTCGACACAATACCAATCAGCAGGCCTGCACTAATATCAATCAGCACCACGCTGAAGAAGGTAATCCACATCGCAATCCCGTCGGCTTTGGAATAACGCCACGCATCTACAAAGGGCTGAAAATCAACCAGCTTCCAGATGGAAACGATAATCGTAGCAGCCAGAATGGTCAGCGGCAAATCTTCAAAAAAACTGGTAAAGAACAGGCTGACAATAATCAGGGACAATGAAGACAGCACGCCTGCCATAGGACTTTTGGCACCCGCATCGGCATTTACCACAGTACGTGACAAACTGCCAGTTACAGGAAATGCCGAACTGATTCCGGCACTGATATTGGCCACCCCAAGTGCAATCAGTTCCTGATTGCTATTTAAATTACTGCGTTGCTGTAAGGCTGTGGCTTGGGCAATGGAAAGTGATTCGACAAAGCTGATCATGGCAATCATGGCGGCACCCGGTAACAGGCTGATCACCAGATCCCAGTTCCAGTGTGGAAAAGACAACGGTGGAAAACCAGATGGAATTTCTCCGACCGTCTGAATACCTTGAAGTTTAAGATCCAGAAAAACCACAGCAGTAATCCCGAGACAGACCAAGATCAAAGGTACGGCGCGCACGAGAAAGTCAGTTGACCCGATCAGGCTCTGAATGCGTTGCGATTTTAAAATTTTGGGAAGATAAATCAGTATCAGCAGGGCACAAATGCCGAAAATCAGGCTGGGCAGATGCAGACGCGGCAGATATTCCCATAAGCTTAGCGCCAGTTCCGGAATATTATTGGCTTTTAAGGGTAAATCCACCAAAAACTTGAACTGGCCCAAGGCTATCAGTAAAGCGGAAGCTATAATAAAACTGTGAATGACCGGATGACTGATCAGCTGAATTAAGAAGCCAAACCTGAGTAGACCCAAAAGTAGGGAAATGATACCGACCAGCAGAGCCAGCAATGTGGCTGCTTCAATATACGCCGCTGAACCGACCTCAAACAGGGGATTCAAGGTGGCAAAAGTCATCATTGAAATGATGGCGACGGGACCAATAGACAAAGTAGAACTGCCACCGAGCAAGGCATAAATGACCATCGGCAGAATACTGGCATATAAACCCATCATGGGTGGTAATCCTGCCAGCATTGCATAGGCCATCCCTTGCGGAACCAGCATGGCCACCACAATAAATGCAGCCAGTGCATCAGACTTAAATTTGATTGAATTATATTGGCTTAACCAAGCCCAAGCAGGGATTTTATGCAGCAGTTTGGACTTGGAATTGGGCATATCAAGGTCTAAATCACAAATATAGATATATTATGCACAAATTCTGCTAAGAAGTCTTAAAAATAAAATGCAGCTGATAAATTTTACGCAGCATGAGTAAAAAAGCTTAGATGAAACCTGATCGTCTAAAACTGTTCGATTAAACCTCCATTTAAAATGGTTTCATCTATAACTTAATGTATTTTATGAATTTAAATTAGAGTCCATTCTTTAACCCAAGAGTTCCTGGGGGCAATAAAGCCGGTATAAGGTATTCAGCATTTCCACCAAGTGAGGATCTTTAATAGAATAATAAATCTGTTTACCATCGCGGCGTGTACTGACCATATCGTTCCTGCGTAGCATCATGAGCTGCTGGGAAAGGGTGGGTTGTCTAATCTCGGTCATTTCTTCAATTTGAGAGACGTTCATTTCTGATTGAGAAAGATGACATAAGATAAGCAGACGGTCCATATTAGCCAGAGACTTTAAAATAGCGACGACCTGTTGTGCTGAATCCCGCATGATGTCAATTTCGAGATCGGTTTTCATTCAGAATGTCCATTTATAAAATTACAGCGTCCCTGATTATATGAACTCATACAGGGGATTACATTGCTCAAAAAGATTAAGTTTTATTATTTTTAATGCGTCCAGTTATTAAAAAAAGTTATGTATTTAATGTTGATATATAAGCAGACTTTAATGCATAGTAAAAATGTTATTTCAGCAAAGTCTCGCCATTTTGTGTAGAAGTCATCGGGCATCTACAAACAGAAAAAATGCTTGTATGATGGTGCCAACACTTGAACTTATAACATTAGGGATATACTCATGAGTACAGATCCAGCTTTTCCAACTCCTTCAAATCTCGGTATCGCCGTATATAGTAATAATGCAGACGCGATTGGAAATACACCACTAGTTCGTATTAACCGTGTAATTTCGACTGCGGCAACGGTACTTGCAAAAGTTGAAAGCCGTAATCCTGCTTTTTCAGTGAAATGCCGTATTGGTGCTGCGCTGATTGCCGATGCAGAAAAGTCGGGCAAGTTAAAGCCGGGCATGCATATTGTTGAGCCAACCAGTGGTAATACTGGTATTGCGCTGGCGTTTGTGGCTGCCGCCAAGGGCTATGATATTACTTTAACCATGCCTGCCAGCATGAGTATTGAGCGCCGTAAAGTGGTCAAAGCTTTGGGGGCGAATCTGGTACTGACAGATCCGGCCAAAGGAATGAAAGGTGCAGTCGACGAAGCCACACGTCTTCTTAATGAGAATCCGGATCAGTATTTCCTGCCACAACAGTTTGAAAACCCGGCCAACCCGAAAATTCATGAAGAAACCACCGGACCAGAAATCTGGGAAGCTACTGGTGGTAAGGTGGATATTCTGGTTGCAGGTGTCGGTACGGGGGGCACGATTACGGGTATTTCGCGTTATTTTAAACAGGTTAAAAACCAGCCTCTATATACCGTGGCAGTGGAGCCTGCTGAATCGCCAATTATCGGTCAGGCAAAGCGTGGCGAAACCCTGACACCAGGCCCACACAAAATTCAGGGAATTGGGGCGAACTTTATTCCAGGTAATCTGGATCTGGACCTGGTCGATGAAGTCATTGCCATCAACAGTACTGACGCCGTTGAATGGGCACGTAAGACGGCAACCCAGGAAGGAATTCTGGTGGGTATTTCCTGTGGCGCGGCAATGGCGGCGGCGGCACAACTGGCTGCACGACCTGAAAACGCGGGTAAAAATATTGTGGTCATTTTACCAGACGGTGGTGAGCGTTATCTATCTTCCATTCTGTTTGAAGACATCTCTGCTGAATAAGCTGATTTCGCCATCCTACTTACAATAGACCACACAAAATGTAAAAGACCCGGAACAGCTGCCGGGTTTTTTATTTTAAAAATCAGGTTTTAATTTTTATAGTCGCCAGATAGAGAAATACTTGACCTTCTCATAGTGGGAATGTTTAAGCTATAGACTCATAAAAGTAAATATATTCCATGAGCCAGTGGAGAGCATGATGAGCAAAGTCGATAGCCCCCAACTGTATGAACAACAATTGCAGATTTCAGGAATGACCTGTGCTTCATGCGTAGCGCGGGTAGAGAAGGCTTTAAAAAAGGTAGAAGGCGTGACGGATGCACAGGTCAACCTGGCTACAGAAAAGGCCTGGGTAAAAAGCCAGCAGCCCGTTGCAGCCGCTACCTTGCTACAGGCCATTGAAAAAACCGGCTTTGCTGTGGCGACCCAGCAATTGAATCTGGGCATTGAAGGCATGACCTGTGCCTCGTGTGTGGCACGTGTCGAAAAGGCCTTGAAAAAGGTGGAAGGTGTGACGGATGCGCGAGTTAATCTGGCGACTGAACAGGCACAGGTCATTGCTCTTTCCTCACTGCAGACCTCCACTCTGGTTCAGGCGATTGAAAAGGCAGGATTTCATGTCCGTGCGGAACACATTGAGCTAAATATTGAAGGGATGACTTGTGCCTCGTGTGTGGCACGGGTAGAAAAGGCTTTGCTTAAAGTCGAAGGTGTTCAAGGAGCACAGGTCAATCTGGCGACTGAAACCGCGCGTGTACAGGCGTCACGCAGCCTGCTCCCCCAACTGATTGCTGCGGTTGAAAAGGCGGGTTTTCAGGCCAGTGAACTGAGCCATGCAACCATGGATACTCATGCCGTGTTTCAGGAGAAAAAAGCCGAGGAAACTGCAGAACTCAAGCGTGACCTGTGGGTGGCGCTGGCTTTGGCGATTCCGGTATTTATTTTGGAAATGGGTTCGCATCTAATTCCTGCATTTCATCATTTTATTTTGCAGACTTTGGGAACCCAAAATAGCTGGTATTTACAGTTTGTATTGACCACCCTGATTCTGGTCTTTCCGGGAAGACGTTTTTATCAGCATGGAATTCCTGCCTTATTGCGTCTGGCACCGGACATGAATTCGCTGGTGGCAGTAGGTACACTTGCTGCCTATAGCTTTTCCTGTATTGCAACCTTCCTGCCTGAGCTTTTACCACAGGCAACCGTACATGTGTATTTTGAAGCAGCTGCCGTTATTGTGGCGTTAATTCTACTGGGACGGTATCTGGAAGCTCGGGCGAAAGGCAAAACCTCGCAGGCTATTCAGTATCTCATTGGTCTGCAGCCTAAAACGGCGCGTATCCAGCAAAATGGAGTCTGGATTGATCTGGATATTGCAGAAGTCCAGCAAGGTATGCTGATTGAAATCCGCCCGGGTGAAAAAGTGGCTGTCGATGGGGAAGTTGTCTCTGGTCAGAGCTATATTGATGAAGCCATGATCAGTGGTGAACCGCTACCGGTCATTAAACAGTCAGGCGATCAGGTCATTGGCGGTACCGTCAACCAGAATGGAACCTTGCAGATCAAGGCCACTGCGGTTGGACAGGATTCGGTACTGGCCCAGATCATTCAGATGGTGGAACAGGCACAGGGCGCCAAACTGCCTATTCAGGCGCTGGTAGACAAGGTCACTTTATGGTTTGTACCGGCGGTGATGGGGCTGGCAGCACTGACCTTTATTATCTGGTTCCTGTTCGGACCGGAGCCTAATCTGACCTATGCACTGGTCAATGCGGTTGCTGTATTGATTATTGCCTGCCCATGTGCCATGGGCCTGGCGACCCCGACTTCCATTATGGTAGGTACAGGCCGGGCCGCCGAGTTAGGGGTTTTATTCCGTAAAGGGGAAGCTTTGCAGCTTTTGCAACGTACACAAGTGGTTGCTGTCGATAAGACCGGTACGCTGACAGAGGGCAAACCGGCTTTAACCGATTTTGAGGTTACGGAGGGTTTTGAATCTCAACGAGTTTTACAAATTGTGGCCTCAGTAGAAGCCAAGTCTGAACACCCGATAGCCCATGCAATTGTAGAGGCGGGACAGCAACAGAAGCTTGAGTTACTGGACGTGACTGAGTTCGATTCGATTACAGGGGCTGGTGTAAAGGCGCAGGTGGCAGGGCATCAGGTGCATATAGGTGCCGAACGGTTGATGCTGGAACTGGGACTGGATCTTGCCCTGTTTAAACACATGGCTCAGCAACTGGGTGATCAGGGCAGAACGCCGTTATATGTCGCACTTGACCAGCAACTGGCTGCAATTATTGCGGTGGCCGATCCGATCAAGCCGACGACCTATAGCGCAATTCAGGCTCTGCATGATCAGGGGCTAAAAGTGGCCATGATCACTGGAGATAATGCCTATACTGCACAAGCCATTGCCAGAGAGTTAAAGATTGATCAGGTGATTGCAGAAGTGCTGCCGCATGAAAAAGTTGAAGCTGTACAACAATTACAGCAGCAACATGGCGTTGTGACTTTTGTGGGAGATGGGATTAATGATGCACCGGCTTTGGCTCAGGCTGATGTAGGCATGGCGATTGGCACTGGAACAGATGTCGCAATTGAAGCTGCAGATGTGGTGTTGATGTCAGGAAATTTACAGCATGTGGCGACTGGTATTGGCTTAAGTCAGGCCACAATGCGTAATATCCGCCAGAACCTGTTTTGGGCCTTTATTTATAATATCGCCTTGATTCCGATTGCAGCTGGTGTACTGTATCCATTTTTTGGCATTCTGCTTTCTCCGATGTTTGCCGCCGGTGCGATGGCTTTGTCTTCGGTATTCGTAGTGTCGAATGCGTTAAGATTAAAGACCTATCAGGCCGTCCAGTTTAAGGAACAGTCATGAATATTGGCCAGGCCGCCAGACGTTCGGGGATCTCGGCAAAAATGATCCGCTATTATGAAGAGATCGGATTATTGCCCGAACCGAAGCGCAGCACCTCAGGTTATCGCCTCTATACCGAGCAAGATATTAAAACTCTCAGTTTTATACAGCATGCGCGCGAACTGGGTTTTTCATCGACCCAGATGAAAGAACTGCTGGATTTAAGGCTGAACAGTGCCAGACATAGTGCGGATGTCAAACAGCTGGCGGAACAGCATATACAGCGTTTACAACAGAAAATTGCCGATATGCAGAAAATGATTCATATTTTGCAGCAGTCGGTAGATCAGTGTGCTGGCAATGAAGAATCGGATTGCCAGATTTTAAAACAGATCGAGCAGGGTAGCTTGCCCGAATGTTCCGGTTCAGACTGTCAAAAATAGTCCGGTATTTAAAGCATACACTCAATGAATTTACTTAATGCAATGGAGAAAGAAATGAAATTCCGTATTAACAATATGACCTGTGGTGGCTGTGCGCGCAGTGTGACAGCGACCATTAAAGATCTGGATGACCATGCAACAGTGGTGATTGATGTGGAAAGTAAACTGGTCGAAGTGCAAAGCAGCTGTAGCGAAGCTGAAATTGTCGCGGCCCTGACGGAAGATGGTTTTCCACCAGTCCCAGCAACTTAAAATAAGATCAAATGCCTAACTCAAGTTAGGCATTTTTGATTCCATGGAAGAAATTTTATCTGGCGTCATCAGCGCCTGATTAATATACAGCTTGATCAGCCGCTCACGTGAGCCGATTGATTTTTGATAGTGGGTCGAATTGAGCAGCAGTGAAGCTCCATAGGTGACTGTCCAGATATAAGACAGATAATCCCGTATTGACATGGCACTGTCTAAAGACAATAGATAATCATGCGTCATGTCTTTGATCCGGATAATTCGTTCTTCTCGAATCTGATACAGCTCCTGAAAAAGCTCTTTCAGGTTTTTTTCATTATTAGTCAGACGCTCTTCAATCACATGCAATAAAATGGTGCGATTAGAATTCAGCATGTGATACAGCATATATTGGGACACATAGTGCTTGATATCGTTATTGTGATTTTTCGAAATTTCCAGAATTCTTTTTTCGTTGCGAATGATTAATTCCAGATAAAGCTGATTCTTGCTTTTAAAATGTTTATAAATTGTTCCCTTCGCGATATCCAGCTCACTAGCCAATTCACTCAGGGTAATATCCTGATGATTGTCCAGTAACAGGCATTCAGCCATGTTTAATATCTTCTCTTTACGAAGAAGAAAGTTCTGCTGTCTTACAGTCGTCATCTTCTTGGTCCATACGTCTCGAAAAAGAACAGACCCAGATTATGCAATATTTTTGCCAGTGAATATAAAACTAAGGTCGTTATTTTGCTTTAAAGCTGTATGTTTATTCGTCAGTTGGTGTATTTGACTTATATAGAGCGCACCCTTCCTGAAGGATTGTCAAGAAAAATGAACCCTAAAGGTCAGTTTGCTTAAATAAAATTCCCTTTTTACCCTAATTATTCTATTTTCTGCCAAGTAAAGTCATACAGTCATGTAGCTATCACAATATTCAGCTACAGATTTGGGTATCACCATTTAAGGAAATTGAACATGCCAATTTATAATGCGCCTCTCAAAGACATGGAATTTATTTTAAAGGATGTGTTTCAGGCTGAAAAATTCTGGCAAGACAATGAAAAGCTGGCTCATCTTGACCTGGCCACAGCCCATGCGATTCTGGAAGAAATGGCCAAGTTTTCAAAAAACGTCATTCTGGATCTGAACCGTCCGGCCGATGAAAGCGGTGGCGCTCAATTTCATCAGGGTGAAGTGACCACCCCTGCAGGTTTTAAGGAAGCATTTCGCCAGTTTGCCGAAGGTGGCTGGGTTGGTCTGGGTGCACCCGAAGAATGGGGCGGCCAGAATATGCCTAAAATGCTCACCGTGCTGGCAGACGAGATGATCTGGAGTACCAACCCTTCCTTTATGCTTTATCCGCTATTGACGGTAGGTGCCGGCATGGCGATCAATGACCGGGCTTCTCAGGCGCAAAAAGAAACCTATCTGCCAAAGTTTTATACAGGTGAATGGTCTGGCACCATGTGTCTGACTGAGCCACACTCAGGAACCGATTTAGGCATTATTAAAACCAAAGCCGAACCGAATGCTGATGGCAGCTACAATATTACCGGTACCAAAATCTTTATTACCAGTGGTGAGCATGACCTGTGCGACAACATCATTCACCTGGTTCTGGCCAAAACGCCAGATGCGCCGGCCGGTTCGCGCGGAATTTCTCTGTTTATTGTGCCGAAGTTTCTGGTCAATGCTGACGGTTCTTTGGGGGAGCGAAATGCCGTATCGGCCGGTTCTATCGAACATAAAATGGGGATTAAAGGCTCTGCAACCTGTGTAATGAACTTTGACGGCGCCAAAGGCTATCTGGTGGGCAATGAAAATGAAGGTCTGGCCGGCATGTTCGTAATGATGAATTATGAACGTCTGTCAATGGGCATTCAGGGAATTGGTGCTGCGGAGTTTGCCTATCAGAATGCCGCCCAATATGCGACCGACCGTTTACAGGGACGTGCCTCAACAGGTGCAAAATCACCTGAAAAACCGGCAGACTCAATTCTGGTTCATGGTGATGTACGCCGTATGCTATTGAATGTCCGTGCTAATAATGAGGCTTCACGTGCATTTGCGGTATATGTGGGACAACAGCTCGACATTACCAAATACTCTAATGACCCGGAAGCAATACGCAAAGCCACAGACCGTGTCGCGCTACTTACCCCAATTGCCAAAGCCTATCTGACCGATAAAGCACTGGATTCTGCACTGGAAGCGCAAATGTGCTTTGGTGGTCATGGTTATATCCGTGAATGGGGAATGGAGCAATGTATTCGCGACCTGCGTATTGCACAGATTTATGAAGGCACCAACGGGGTCCAGGCAATTGACCTGATTGGCCGTAAGACGACCAAATGCAAAGGGGCGTATCTGGCTGAATATCTAAGTGAAATTCGTGAATTTGCCCAAGGCTTGGATGACAGTCTAACGATTAAAGCGGTGACTCTGGACGTGTGTCAAAAACTGGAAGATATTACCGCCTATATCATTACCCAGTCTCAGACTGATTCTGATTTCTCCAATGCCGTTGCAGTAGACTATCTGCATGCCGTGGGACTGCTCAGCTTTGTGTATATGTATGCACGTATCAGTCAGGCAGCCAGCTTAAAAGCGGAAAGTTTCTATCAGCATAAACTGGTTCTGGCCGACTATTATCTTGCCAAAGTTCTGCCGGATCTGGATGCACGTTTGCAACGCATTCAGGCAGGTGCCGATCTGGTCATGCAGTTGCCGGAAGATTATTTTACTGCTCAGGCCTGATGATTTAAAAAGATCAAAAAACTGGTCACCAGAGATACATTGCAGTCTATATGCACTGCAATGTCTGATTACTGAAAAAGAATAGAAGGATGAATATCATGATCGTAATCGTAGAAGCTGTACGTACCGCCATGGGCGGTTTCCAAGGTTCACTCTCTAGCTATACAGCACCAGATTTGGGGGCGGCTGCAATTAAAGAAGTGGTGGCACGTTCGGGTTTACAGCCCAATGAAATTGATGAAGTGATCATGGGCTGTGTACTGCCAGCAGGACTGAAACAGGGGCCGGCACGTCAGGCGATGCGTCAGGCAGGCTTACCTGATGCTACGGGTGCAACCACCATCAATAAAATCTGCGGCTCAGGCATGAAAGCCGTGATGCAGGCCGCAGATGCAATCAAAGCGGGTTCGGCTGAATTTGTGGTAGCAGGTGGCATGGAGTCTATGTCAAATGCGCCCTATTTGATGGATAAGGCGCGTGCCGGTTTTCGCATGGGGCATGGCAAAGTCACTGATCATATGTTTCAGGAAGGGCTGGAAGATGCTGAGACAGGCCTGTCAATGGGAATTCTGGCGCAGGACATGGCAGACAAAAAAGGCTATACCCGTGAACAGCAGGATCAATATGCGATTGTTTCACTAAACAAGGCGGTTGCAGCGATTGAGGGCGGGTTCTTTAAAGATGAAATTGTACCGGTGGTGGTCAGCAGCCGCAAAGGCGAGGTCACAGTTGATCAGGATGAACAGCCTTTAAATGCCAAGGTAGACAAGATTCCAAGCTTGCGCCCGGCGTTCAAGAAAGACGGCACCATTACTGCGGCAAATGCCAGTTCAATTTCAGATGGTGCCTCTGCATTATTAGTGACTTCAAGCGAGATTGCAGCAGAGCGCGGCTTAACACCGCTTGCCAATATTGTGGCTTATGCCAGCCATTCACAACATCCAAGTGAATTTACCATTGCACCGGTTGGTGCCATTGAAAAAGTATTAAAGCAAACCGGTTGGAATGCCAAAGAAGTCGATCTGTGGGAAATTAATGAAGCATTTGCCATGGTGACAATGGCTGCAATAGATGCCTTTGATCTGGATACAGCCAAAGTCAACATCAATGGCGGTGCCTGCGCTTTAGGTCATCCACTCGGTTCTTCAGGCTCGCGTATTATTGTGACCTTGATTCATGCCTTAAAACGTACCGGCGGCAAGAAGGGCATTGCCGCACTCTGTATCGGCGGCGGTGAAGCAACTGCGATTGCAGTAGAACTGGTTTAAGTCCGTCCAAAAACTCAATGCTCGAATGAGCAAAATTAACTATTGATTCAGAGAGTTATGCTTCTGGTTCGCCAGAAGCAGACATTTGTTTATTTTATATTTTTTGAGATTTTTTATGAACGGTTTAGAGCGCATTCGTTTGCTCCCATTACAAGACAAAGTGGTATCTGTAGAACAAGCACTACAACTCATTCAAGAGGGCGATGTAATTGGTTTAAGCGGTTTTGGTGGAGCGGGTGAAGCGAAAACTATGCCTTTGGCATTGGCTGAGTATGCACGGAAGCATCCAATCCATATTACCTTGGCGACAGGCGCAAGTCTGGGGAACCAGATTGATGGCAAACTTAATGAAGCACACGTTATAACCCGCCGTTATCCTTATCAGGCCGATCCTTCTTTACGTAAAGCGATTAATGCAGGCGAAGTCATGTATGTCGATCAGCATCTCTCTGAGCTGGCCGACAATATCCGTCATAAAAACCTGCCCGCAATTAATGTAGCTATCATTGCAGCCACGGCCATTACCGAAGATGGTCAGATTATTCCAACAGGCTCTTGCGGAAATTCTGCAAATTTCATCGAAATGGCAGACCGGGTCATCATTGAAATTGACATGACGATTAACCCTGTGCTTGAAGGGGTTCACGATATTTATTTGCCACAAGCTCGTCCAAACCGCGGGCCAATTCCGCTGACACAAGCCAGTGACAAGATTGGAACGATCGGGATTCATGTGGCGCCTGAAAAAATTGCTGCGATTGTGATGAACGAGATTCCAGATACTTCCTTTGGTATGGACCAACCAGATGAGGAAACGCTGGCAATTGCAAGTCACCTGATTGATTTTTTTGAGCAGGAGGTCGCAGCAGGGCGTTTACCGGAAAATCTGGGGCCACTGCAATCAGGTGTGGGCTCAGTGGCCAATGCGGTATTTGCCGGCTTTGAACACTCCAGTTTTAATAACTTGGAAATGTATTCTGAAGTTTTGCAGGACTGTACTTTTCAGCTTATCGACTCCGGCAAGATGACCTTTGCTTCTGGCTGTTCCATGACCCTGAGCGATGACTGGGCCGCACGGGTGATGAAGAATTTTGATCAGTATAAAGATAAAATTGTCTTGCGCCCGCAGGAAATTTCCAATAATCCCGAACTGATTCGCCGCCTCGGTATTATTGCGATTAATACGGCACTGGAGTTTGATATTTACGGAAATGTGAACTCCACTCATGTCGCGGGGACCAAGATGATGAATGGTATTGGTGGCTCGGGAGATTTTACCCGCCATGCGCATCTTGCCATCTTTGTGACCAAATCCTATGCCAAAGGTGGGGCAATTTCTTCGGTAGTTCCTCTGGTGAGCCACATTGACCATACCGACCATGACGTAGATATTTTGGTGACTGAGCAAGGTTTGGCAGATCTGCGCGGTCTGGCGCCGCGTGAACGTGCCCGCAAGATTATTGATATCTGTGCTCATCCGGATTATCGCGAAAGTTTGAATGATTATTTTGAGCGTGCTTGTGCACGTGGTGGCCATACACCGCACTTATTAAATGAAGCCTTGTCCTGGCATGCTCAATTTGAAGAAACCGGTTCAATGAAAATCGCTTAAAATTCTGAATTGCATTGATTGTAAAATAAAGCCCGTCTTAGACGGGCTTTATTCAGTTTTTGTCGTTTCAACATTCTTTGAACTATTTAAAAACTTTTTCCAGTACATGGCGGTGAATGAAACGCAGTTTATTTTTGACGCTTTCTGAGAGTTTGAAAGGATAAGCATCTTCTAGCCCCATACTGCGGTTCAACGCATTCAGATTGAAAGTCAGCGTAATCCAGTTTTCTAAAATATGTTCAAAATCCTGTCCGCCAATCGGGCATTCCTTAAAATTCATACTGGCCAGGTCCCGATTATTTCCTTGCACACGCAGGCCCGCATAATAGGCAGTTTCGAGAGTTTCCATCATGTGCAGATAATGTGCCCAGGTTTCGGCCCAGTCTTCCCACGGGTGAGCCGACGCATAGCTGCTGATATAGTTTTCCTGCCAGTTGATGGGTGCGCCTTTGTTATAGTGGCGTTCCAGAGATTGACTATAATCTTGCTGTTCATTACCAAAATCCTGGCGAAACTCATCCAGCAGTTCAGGGTGTAAATGCTGCATGACATTAAAATAGTAATGACCGCTTTCATGGCGAAAATGTCCCAATAAAGTCCGGTAATTTTCACCCATATTTACCCGTGTTGTTTCTCGATAAACCACATCTGCCTCAATGGCATTCAGGGTAATGACGCCATTGGAGTGTCCTGTCAGCACTGGTTTATCTTCTTCGGGCAGAATAAAGTCAAAGCGTATCCCAAAGGGATCATTCTCTGAATATTTCGGACGCGGCATCATATTCATGCCCAGGGCCAGATATAGAAAACGGCGCTTGGCTTCTTCCAGCCGGAACCAGTAAATCAGGTTTTCTGTATTCTCCAGATTGGGAATTACATGGGTCAGCTGGCAGGATTCACAGAAATCTTCTTCATCGCTGCTAGGAATCATCCAGTTACAAACCTGATAGTGAGTATAATTATGACAGGGCTTGTAACTGGTATGCCGATATTGCTTGGCCACCGGAATCCATTCCGTCGGGCTTTGTTTCTTGAATGTACACAGCTCTTTTTCAGAAGCGACATAACCGATGGGAAGCAGGCAATGATCACATACTGATTTATAAAAAAAGATCTGCCGGTGGCAAATTGCACATTCAAAATATTTCATTTCTGCTCCCTTGCAGTTTTATTTTCTTTACTTACCTCTTTACAAAATAGAGAGGTGATTCCAGAAACCAAACTGCATCACGGCATATGTGTTTTAATAAGAATAATAAAAACTTCAGCAAAAACCTGATACTTATAATTTGTAAAGACAAGCATAAAAGTCATATTTGTTATGTTTTTCAAATTTTTTAATTTAAAAATCAAAAGAATAGGCAGGTGATAAAATTAATTTTACGGTTTTAAATTTAGGCAGCCTCTAAGTTATTACCCAATTCGATTGAAAGTGAATGCTTTATTTCGATGCAAGAAAATTACTCTGCCGGGTTTGAGCCTCAGCTTTTTAGAGTTCAATAAAGCAGCTATTAAAGAGTAAGGTTTTATTGATCGCCCATTTATCCATACTTTATTTTTCTTCGGCAATTCAGACGTCAACTTAGACGCTTATGTGTCGTTGCTATTTGTGTATTGATAAATTTAAATTATTTTTTAAGCCAGAAAATTAAACTTTCAGCTATTAGATCTCATCCCATTTTTAATTAGTCATATGATGGGCTAAGGCATAGAATTAATTTACTTTTGTGGTCGTGGCATGGGGCAATGAGCTGGATTTTCTTTACTTTAATGGCGGCATTTATGCAAGCCTGGCGTAATGCCTTCCAAAAACAGTTAAGTACAACGGTAGATGTTTGGGGAGTTACCCTTGCACGCTTTATCTTTGGATTGCCATTTGCCGCGCTTTATCTCAGTAGTTTGTATGATCTGAAACCGGCTGAAAATATCGTGCATTTTAGCCCAAAATTCTGGACCTATATTGTGATTGCAGGCTCAAGTCAGATTTTAGCGACTGCACTGATGGTACAGCTCTTTAAGCAGAAAAATTACGCCATTGGCGTAGGTCTCGCTAAAAGTGAAGCCATACTGGCTGCCATGATTGGGGTTGCCTTTTTATCCGACCAGTTGTCTGTTTTGGCCTGGACAGGTGTGGCGCTGGGTGCTTATGCCGTTTTTCTCTTGAGTAAAGGTCGGGAGGCGACTGGATTTTCTCCCAAAACTCTGGTTATTGGAATCGGAAGTGGTTTAAGTTTTGCAATTACCTCACTTCTGGTACGCGAAGCCAGTCTGGAGCTGAATACCTTGCCGACTTTACATCGGGCGGCCTGGGTCTTGATGATGGTCATCAGTTTTCAGTGCCTGAGCATGCTGATGTATCTGAGCCTTTTTAGCCGCCAGACTTTAGTAGAGATGTGGCAGCGTCTGGGGTTGGTCTTTAAAGTTAGTATCTGCAGTTTTATGGCATCACTTGGCTGGTTTACCGCCATGAGCATGATGAGCGTACCGGTAGTCAAAACCTTGGGACAAATCGAGATTTTGTTTAGTATGCTGATTTCTGCTTATTTCTTTAAAGAAAAACTGGCCCGTACTGAACACTGGGGATTGGTTCTGGTGGTGGTGGCGGTTTTAGTGATCTGGGCCTAGAGTCTATATAAAAAAAGCCACTGCTGAGCAGTGGCTTTTCCTTGATTCAACAATGCGTTTAAGCAGCAAGAAATATCTGAACTGCCTGATTAAAGGCTTCAGCTTGCTCTACACTGGAAATATGTGAGGCATTGATTTCAAAGAGCTGGCTATTGACGATACTGTGTTGCATGGCCTGAGCGTCTGCCACTGTGGTAACCGGATCTTGCTGACCTGCCACAATCAGTACCGGTACCGAAACTGATTTGATTTGCTCACGTAAATCCGCTTTAGCCAAAGCTTCACAGCAGCTTGCATAACCTTCCGGGCTGCCAGCTCCAAGGTCGTTTGAAAGTTCTGCAACAATTGCTGCGTTGCTTTGGATAAAGGGTTCAGTAAACCAGCGTGATGCGGCAGTGGATGCGATCGGTGCCAGACCTTGTGCACGAACCAAGGCTGCACGTTCCAGCCAGGCTTGCTCCTGACCGATCTTTGCGGCTGTATTGGCCACAATCACGTGATTAAAGCGTTCAGGGTGATTAATTGCCAACCATTGCCCGGTTAGCCCCCCCATAGAAATACCGCAAAAAGCGGCTTTCTGTATATTCAGATGATCTAGTAAATGGATGACGTCTTGACCTAACTGATCAAGTTGATAGGGGCCTTGTGGTGCTGTTGAGCCTCCATGACCGCGAGTGTCATAACACACCACAAAATAATCTTTTTGAAAAAAATCAATTTGTGGCTGCCACATACTGAATTTAGTACCCAACGAATTGGAAAAAACCAGCGCAGGCTTGGTGGCATCGCCAAAAGTCTGATAATTGATCTGTGCATCATTTGATGTAAATATTGGCATGAAATATTCCTTTGTAGGTCCTAAACCATCTTGTTTTATCAAAGGGAGCTGAGGAAGAATTCTTTATTTAAACACGCTCAATAATTAAAGCGATACCTTGACCCACCCCAATACACATGGCGCAGAGGGCATATTGTCCACCGCTCTGTTCCAGCTGGTTTAAGGCCGTAGTAACCAGACGCGCACCGGATGCACCGAGTGGATGACCCAAGGCAATCGCACCACCATTCGGGTTAACTTTCTCCGAGCCATCTGCAAGGCCCAGGTCACGGGTGCAGGCCAGAGCCTGAGCTGCAAAAGCTTCGTTTAACTCAATCACATCTATCTGCTCTAGAGTCAGACCGGTTTGAGTGAGCAGCTTTTTGATCGCAGGTGCAGGACCAACCCCCATGATGCGCGGTTCAACCCCTACGACGGTTGAGCCAATAATTTTGGCCCGTGCTTTTAAGCCGTGTTGTGCCATTGCTTCATCCGAGGCAATTAACAGTGCAGCCGCACCATCATTAATCCCTGAGGCATTACCGGCGGTGACGGTTCCGTCTGCTTTGACCACAGGTTTCAGTTTGGCCAACGCCTCTGCCGTGGTTGAGGCACGTGGATGTTCATCGTGATTCACGACAACCGGATCGCCTTTACGCTGTGGAATGACCACCGGAATAATTTCATGAGCAAAGAAGCCTTTGGCTTGTGCTGCCGCTGTGCGCTGCTGACTGGTCAGGGCAAAACGGTCCTGATCTTCACGGTTAATGTTGAACTGTTGCGCGACGTTTTCCGCCGTTTGCGGCATGGTTTCAACACCATATAATGCTTTGAGTTTTGGATTGATAAAACGCCAGCCCATGGTGGTATCTTCAATGTTCTGGCTACGGCCATAAGCAGTTTCAGATTTGCCCATTACAAAGGGCGCGCGCGACATAGATTCTACGCCACCAGCAATTATCAGGTTGGCTTCACCGGCTTTAATTGCACGTGCCGCCATGGCGACTGCATCCAGAGATGAGCCACACAGACGGTTGACAGTGGTGGCAGGGACTTGATAAGGCAAACCTGCCAGCAAGGCTGACATACGGCCCACGTTACGGTTATCTTCACCCGCCTGGTTGGCACAGCCATAGATGACATCATCTACCTGTTCCCAGTTGACGGATGGATTACGCTCTATGAGGGCTTTGATCGGTAATGCGCCCAAGTCATCTGCCCGGACAGTTGCCAGACCTCCGGCATAACGGCCAAATGGGGTACGGATGGCATCAATAATATATGCATTTTTCATATCTAATCTCTTCTTTATAAAGTTCCCTCTACTTGAGGAGAGGGTTAGGGAGAGGTTTGTTAAATTTCCCCTCATCCTAGCCTTCTCCCAGAGGGAGAAGGAACCTCAGGTATCTTTTAGAATTGGGTTTGAATTTGCTAAAGTTCTTAACCCTGAGTTGCGTCAATCAGCGTTGCACCCGTCATCGACTGTAATTCTGCAAATGACAAACCTTCTACTTTTTCGACCACTTTCATGCCATCCGCAGTTATATCAATGACGCAGAGGTCAGTATAAATGCGGTCTACACATTTCAGACCGGTTGCCGGATAGCTCAGCTCAGCCACAATCTTAGGTTCCCCATTTTTGGTGACATGATCGGTAGTGATAAAGACTTTTTTGGCGCCCACAGCCAAATCCATTGCACCGCCAACGGCTGGAATCGCATCGGGTGCGCCGGTATGCCAGTTGGCCAAATCTCCATTTTCAGCCACTTGGAAAGCTCCAAGTACTGCAATATCCAGATGACCGCCCCGCATCATGGCGAATGAATCACCGTGATGGAAAAAGCTGCCTCCGGTGAGCATGGTGACGTATTCTTTACCGGCATTAATCAGCTCCGGATCACGGTCTTTTTCCGCAGGAGGCGGGCCGAACGCCAGTAGGCCATTTTCCGAATGCAGAAAGACGTCTTTATCGTCAGGCAGGTAGCTGGCAATTTTAGTCGGCAGGCCAATGCCCAGATTGACATAGGCGCCATCTGGAATGTCTTGTGCCACACGCTCGGCAATCTGGTCACGGGTCAGTTTGATATAGCTCATGAATCTTCTCTCCTTAGCTGCAATTACTGTGCAGGCTGAACCTGAACCACGTGTTGAACAAAAATCCCCGGAGTAATAATGTGCTCCGGGTCCAGGGCACCGAGTTCAACCACTTCAGAAACCTGGGCGATGGTGACATCGGCTGCCATCGCCATGATCGGGCCAAAGTTACGGGCAGATTTACGGTACACCAGATTGCCCCAGCGATCGCCTTGAGACGCTTTGATCAGGGCAAAATCTGCCTTGATCGGATTTTCCAGTACATAGTCTTTGCCTTCATAGTTGAGGGTCGGTTTGCCTTCAGCCAGCAAAGTACCGAAACCAGTTGGTGTATAGATTGGGCCTAGGCCCATGCCAGCCGCCTGAATACGGCAAGCCAGATTACCCTGCGGTACCAGTTCCAGTTCAATCTTTCCGGCACGGTACAGCTCATCAAATACCCAGGAGTCGGATTGACGCGGGAAAGAACAGATAATTTTACGAACAGCACCAGATTTGAGCAGCTTAGCCAAACCATAATCACCATTTCCGGCATTGTTATTGACAATAATCAGGTCCTTGATGCCCAATTCGATCAGACCATCAATCAGTTCAGCAGGCTGACCTGCTGTACCAAAGCCACCGATCATGACGGTTGAGCCATCCTTAATTTGTGCAAGTGCTTCGGTTAAAGCAGATGATTTATCAATCATAATATTTCCTAATTCAACAAATGGTCATTAACGCTGGGTTTGAGTGCCCGTCACAGCAACAGTCTGGCCAGTGCGTCTGGTTAAAATCACATGTGCCACAATACCGATACAAATGCCCCAGAAGACGGAACTGAGCCCTAAAAAACTCATGCCTGATGCGGTGGCCATAAAGGTAATTAATGCCGAATCACGTTGTGATTCATTGTGCATTGCTGTGGAAATATTAGTGGCAATCGCGCCAAGTAGAGCCAGTCCTGCAAGAGCCGCAACCAGTTCTTTGGGTAAGATGCTGAACAGCATGACAATACTGCCCGCAAACAAACCGCCTAAAATGTAAAAAATGCCGTTGGCAATACCGGCGATATAACGTTTTTCCTTGAGTTCGTGGGCATCTTTACCGGTACACAGCGCGGCGGTAATCGCAGCGAGTACAATCGTAATCCCGCCCACAATCGCCACGCCTACAGAAACAATACTGGCCAGACTCAGGATCGGTTTGGCCGGCATGTCATATCCACTGAGCTTTAAAATGGCCATACCCGGTAAAAACTGTCCTGTCAGACTGACAATGGTCAAAGGCAGGGCCAGGTTTAAAGTGGATGACCAGGTCCATTGCGGCATGATCAGCTCCGGAATAGCCAATGAAAAATTCATGGCAACCGGATTGATTTTCCCAAAGATAAAACTGAGGCTAATGCCTGCAATCAGAACCCAAATAATGGCATAGCGGGGAGAAAAGCGTTTGGCCAGTAAAAAGCACAGCAGCATGCCAAAGACCACATAAGGCATGCTGTCGGTTGCTTTAAATAATCCGATCCCGAATTGAAAGAGAATACCGGCCATCATGCCGGCAGCCAGTCCTTGAGGAATGGCTTTTAAAAGCCGGTCAAATGATCCGGTGACCCCAATGATAAAAATAATGATGGCTGAGCTAATATAAGCCGCCACCATTTCATTGAGAGTAATCCCTGGAAACAGGGCAACCAGTAAAGCTGTACCCGGAGCGGACCAGGCGGTAATCACCGGGACTTTAAATTTGATGGATAAAACAATACCGGTGATGGCTGCCCCAATTGAACTGCCCCAGATCCATGAGGCCATCATGCTGGATGAAACGTCAGCCTGTTGGGCGGCCTGAAAGAAGATAATCATGGGGCCAGCATAGGAAATCAGCACTGCTAAAAATCCTGCAACAGTGGCTGAAATAGACCAGTCATTTTTTAATGTTTTAACTAGGGTTCCCATTGCGATTTGCCTCCTTGCATTCAATGATCCCGTAAACGTTCAGATAGTCTGGTTAACCCAGATCGCCACCGCCTACAGGCACAACCGTTCCAGTAATATATGAAGCATCATCAGAGGCCAGGAATAAAATGGCATTGACCTGCTCCAGAATCGTTCCATAACGACCCATAAAAGTGCGGTCAATCGTCTGGTCGACTACTTCCTGCATCCAGGATTTTTCCTGCTCTGATAACGCCTTACTGTTACGAGGGATTTTGCGTGGTGGTGCTTCAGTTCCACCGGTTGCAACGGCATTCACACGAATACCATCTTTGGAATGGCAAAATGCCAGTGATCGGGTTAGTGCATTGACTCCACCTTTGGAGGCCGAGTAAGGAATACGATTGATACCGCAGGTTGCAATGGAAGAGACATTCACAATCACGCCCTCCTTATTTTTCAGCATCTCAGGTAATACTGCATGGCAGCACCATAGCGTCGGAAATAATGAGCGGCTGACTTCTTTTTCAATTTCTTCAGGTGAGAACTCAACGAAGGGCTTCATCCAGATGGCACCCCCCACATTGTTAATGAGCACATCTACACGGCCATAGACTGCGATGGCTTTGGCCACAACGGCCTGAGCGCCGGCATAGGTTTCCAGATCGGCTTTGACAACAATGGCATCACCCTGAAAAGCTTCAATTTCAGCCAGTGTTTCTTCAACATAATCGGAAAAATCAGCCAAGACTACTTGTGCACCTTCGCGGGCTGCTTGCAAAGCCACCCCATGACCAATACCCTGGGCGGCGCCTGTGACAATCACAACTCTGTTTAAAAATCTTTGACGTGCTGACATGGAAAATTTCCTTTTATTAATTCGCAGAAAATTTTTCAAACAGGAAATTCGCAGGCTTTATGCCTTCTGTGTCTAGCCAGCTTCTGACCGCTTCAACCATAGGCACCGGCCCACATAAGTAAATATCGACATCGCCGTCACTTAACCATTCATTTTCGATATGACCCGTGACATAGCCTTTACGCTTATGTGCCGATTCCGGACTTGCAACCACTGTGCGATATTCAAACCAAGGGCATTTTTCTTGCAGTTCATTTAACTTTTCAAGGGCCACCAGGTCAAAATCATTGGTCACCCCAAAGACCAGACGGACAGGTTGTTCTGAGCCTTTTTCTTCCAATACTTGCAGCATCGACAGGAATGGAGCGATCCCGGTACCACCAGCCAACATCAAAACTGGACGGGTCACAGGGCGTAAGTAAAAACTACCGAATGGACCGGCAAAGCTGATTTTATCGCCCGCGGCGGCATTCTTACTCAAGAATTCACTCATTTTGCCATTGGGTACGTTGCGCACCACAAAGCCGGTTAAACGGTTACCCGGTTTAGAGCTGAATGAATAAGAACGGGTTTCTGTTGTACCCGGAATCGTTACATTGACATATTGACCTGCCAGAAAATGAATGTCCGGTTGACCTTCATCGAGCTGAACATCAAAGCTAATGGTAGATTCCGACAGGTTGTCTACACGTGCCAGGGTGCCCTGAAAAGCATGGATGGTAGTTTTACAGACTTCTGAAGATGCCTGAATCTGGAACACAGCATCTGAAGTCGGCTTGCATTGGCAGGCCAGAATATAACCCTGTTCAGCTTCTTCCGGCGTTAATGCATCTTCAATATAAGTTTCTTCCGGCATGTCATACGCACCTGATTCACAAAAGGCACGGCATGTTCCGCATGCTCCGTCACGGCAGTCCAAAGGAATATTAATCTTTTGACGGTAAGCTGCATCCGACAAGGTTTCACCTTGGGCAACGCTAATAAAGCGTGTCACGCCATCTTCAAATTGAAGTGCAATATTGTGGTTTGACATGGCTGAATATCCTATATAAATCTTTGAAACTAAACCTTTCAGCCAATTTTCTATCTGGCTGAAAGGTGATACCTGGCTGTGCAGACAGTCTTACAGGTGATAAATGTCGACGACCTGGTTGATGTAGTCGTTTTTCAGTACCACGTATTTGCTTAAAATTTTCGGTTGTTCACCCGAAAAATCGATCACATAACGTGACATGCCGAAGTAGCTATAATTGGTCTTGTAGCGGAAGCTCAAGGTATTCCAGTTAAAACGTACAGTGATCTTGTCACCGTCACGTTCCATCACTTCAATATTGTTGATGTTATGGCTGGTCCGGGTATCCGGTATGGTGGCCGATGAACGTTCCGTCTTGATACGGAACACACGGTCTTCCAGACCTTGACGGTCCGGATAGTAGATCAAGGAAATTTCAGACTGTGGATCTACAGTCAAGCTGTCATCGTCATCCCATGCTGGCATCCAGAAAGATGCAGTAGGTGCATAACAGTTCAGCCAGTCATCCCATTGCTTGTCATCTAAAAAGCGGGCTTCCTGATAAAGAAACTGGGCAATATTTTCTAAACTGATGTCGCTCATACGGTTTCTCCTTCAGTCTGCGCTGCCAGTTCTTTTTCAGCTGCAATGCCTTTTTTCATCAACTCTAACCAGTACTGGTGCTGGGCCAGATACAGACCTTCATCTTCAGTCTTGATCCCAGACAGTTTTGGTTTTAAGCCAATTTCATTGGCTGCATCATCTGGGCCTTGAATCCAGTGTTTGGAACCACGGCACATGTCGTTCCATTCCAGCGCGATACCGGCATAACCCGCCTGACAGGCGCGGAATTCTTCTAGGTCATCTGGAGTCGCCATGCCGGACGCGTTAAAAAAGTCTTCATATTGACGGATACGGCGAGTACGGGCTTCCGGTGCTTCGCCGATAGGGCCGATACAGTAAATGGTGACTTCGGTCTTATTGACAGAGATCGGGCGCAATACACGAATTTGTGAGCCAAACTGATCCATGAAATAAACGTTCGGGTAAATACACAGGTTACGTGAACGCTCGATCATCCATTTCGCCATCGCTTCACCGTATTTCTCGGTATATTCATCCTGCTTGGCAAAGTTTGGACGGTCTTCCGGGTTGGCCCATTGTGTCCACAGCAGCATATGGCCATGTTCAAAGCCATAACAACCGCCGCCTTGTTTGCCCCATGCACCGGCGCTCATGGCACGAATATTATCACCGGCTTCTTTTTCTTTACGCTGCTGGGTGGTGGCCGCATAGTTCCAGTGCACTGCAGATACATGATAACCATCCGCACCATTTTCAGCAGTCAGCTTCCAGTTACCGTCATAGGTATAGGTCGAAGAGCCGCGTAAAACTTCTAAACCTTGATCTGACTGGTCTACAATCATGTCAATAATTTTGGTGGTTTCACCCAGGAATTCTTCCAGACTTGGCACATCCGGATTTAAGCTGCCAAACAGAAAACCTTTGTAGCTTTCAAAACGGGCTACTTTTTTCAGGTCGTGTGAGCCGTCCTGGTTGAAGCAGTCTGAATAGCCGGCATCTGTCGGATCTTTTACTTTTAAAAGTTTGCCAGAGTTGTTAAATGTCCAGCCGTGGAAAGGGCAGGTGTAAGTCGCCTTGTTGCCTTTTTTATGACGACACAGCTGTGCACCACGGTGTGAACAGGCATTAATCATGGCATTCAGCTCACCCTGGCGGTTACGCGCAATGATAATCGGCTGACGACCAATATAGGTGGTGTAATAGTCATTGTTGTTTGGAATCTGGCTTTCATGTGCCAGATAGACCCAGTTGCCTTCAAAGATGTATTTCATCTCCAGGTCAAACATGGCTTGGTCTGTAAAGACCGAACGGTGGAGTTTAAATTCACCGGATTCAAAATCATCGACCAGTAATTCATCAATACGGTCTAAATGGCTGGTGTTAATTACAGGAATACGAGGCATGTCCAGTCTCCGACTTTCCAAACAGGGTAAGTCATCGGGATGTCGTTCTTAGACTCTCATCCCGATTCCATAGGGAATTATGCGCTTGCGCGGCGACGTTCAACGTCAGTGCTAGGCGCAGCGGCTTGATCTTTCACAAGTTCAATATTGAATTGAATGTGTTTGAAAGGGCCGTTTAAACCACGACGTGCGATTTCAGCTTCATCGGTAACATCAACTGCTGTAGCGACCAGGCCATCACGTGTTGCAAAGGCAAAGTCATCCCACAGGTATTGATCACCTTCGATGTTGAACTGGGTGGTTAACTTGCGATAGCCCGGTGCAGATACAAAATAATGCACGTGTGAAGGGCGGTTACCGTGACGGCCTAATTTGTTCAGTACAAACTGGGTCGTACCTTCTGGGGGACAGCCATAACCGACCGGCATGGTGGTAAGTGCCACATATTTACCGTCCTGATCCGTGAAAATAGAACGGCGCAGGTTAAAGTCAGATTGTGACTTATCAAAGAAAGAGTAATTGCCTAAGCTGTTGGCATGCCAGATTTCAACCTTGGCACCTTCAATCAGGTTGCCTTGCGTGTCGGTGACCGTACCTTCAATGATCAGCGTTGGAATTTTGCCTTCCTCGGAGCCATCATCCATGCGGGCAAAACCAACTGATTCGGGCGCACCTGCCACATATAAAGGACCTTCGATGGTACGTGGCGTCCCCCCTGTAATGCCTGCTTTTGCATCTGCAGCATCAGCACGAAGATCTAAATAATGTTCCAGCCCCAATCCTGCAGCCAGTAAGCCTAATTCATTGGCTTGTCCTGCATCGGTAAAATATTCAAGACCTTTCCAGAGTTCTGACTGAGAAATGTCCAGATCTTCAATTGCCTGGAAAAGGTCCCCCAATAAACGCACAACAATTTGCTGTACACGCTCATCTATTGGACCTGTGGCTGTATCGATATTCATTTTCTTTACTAGTGCATCAATTGCTTGGCGGTTCATACTAGTGCTCCTTAAGTATGTTTTTTTATATTTGGGTGGCCCATGTTTTTAGCTTGCGTTCGGCTGGCTAAATCTTGCTGGCCACAATCCTTGTGGGGTCGCTCTCTATTGTGTGGATTAGAGGCAAAATCCGGTAATTCCCGTGTTAAAAGGTCTGCTCAGCGGTCATCATCACGAACCGAAGACGGATGACGGTTCAAGGGCATCACTTCAATCTTCATATAGGGATAAAGGGGCAAACCTTGTAACAGGTTGTGCAGCTCTTCATTGCTCTCTACATCAAAAATACTGATATTTGAATATTGGCCACTAATACGCCAGATATGACGCCATTTCCCTTGACGCTGTAAGTCCTGAGAATAGGCTTTTTCTACCGCTTTAATTTCATTGGCCTGTTCCACTGGTATATCTTGTGGAATATTCACGTCCATCCGTACATGGAAAAGCATGGGTTTCTCCTTGAATTATTGACGACGTAAGTTGTCAATCTTGTTGTCATCCAGCTCAATTCCCAGACCTGGGCCTTTGGGAAGCTGAAGTTCAAAGTTTTGATAATTGAGTGGGGTTTTTAAAATGTCTTCGGTCAGTAAGAGCGGGCCAAATAGCTCAGTTGCATAGGCCAGATTCTTAAAGGTAGAGAACACATGTGCAGAGGCAATGGTTCCCACCGGACCTTCCAGCATGGTGCCGCCGTACAGATCAATACCTGCAAGCTGTGCAATGGTGCCGACCTCACAACCTTCAATCAGACCACCCGACTGGGCGATCTTGACGGCAAAAACTGAAGCGCCATTCTGCGTGGCAATCTGATAGGCAGATTGCGGCCCCATCAGCGACTCGTCTGCCATGATGGCGATGTCAAAACGGCGGGTCAGGCGTTGCATTGCCCCCAGATTATCAATTGCACAAGGCTGTTCGATCAGGTCTACGCCACCATCCTGAAGCAGCTGAATACCCTTAAGGGCCTCCAGTTCGGACCAGGCGCGGTTCACATCCACACGGACCGAGATGTCTTTGCCTAAGGCGCGTTTAATGGCCAGCACATGCTCAACATCTTCTTCAACACGGCGTGAACCAATTTTTAGCTTGAAAATATTGTGGCGTTTTGCCGCAATCATTTTTTTTGCTTCTGTAATATCTTTTTCGGTATCGCCAGAAGCCAATACCCACAGTACCGGCACACTGTCGCGTAAACGGCCCCCTAAAACTTCTGAAAGCGGCAAGCCTAAACGCTGCGCCTGAATATCCAGCAGGGCAGTTTGAATGGCACATTTCGCAAAACGGTTGCCATTAATATTCTTTTTAATTGCTTGTAAGGTCTGAGCAACATTTAAACCGGATAGCGTTTTTAAAAGCGGGGTGAAATAAGTATCAATATTCACTTTGACACTTTCCGGACTTTCATCCCCATAACCCAATCCACCAATGGTCGTTGCTTCGCCCCAACCCACATAACCGTCTTCTGTGGTAATTTTGACAAGTACCAAAGTCTGGGTTTGCATGGTGGCCACCGCCATCTTATGTGGGCGGATGGTGGGAATTTCCAACAGCAAGGTTTCAACTGATTTATACATAATTACGGTTCACATTCTTGCTTTCATGCATTAACTTAATATACCTTAAAGGAATAGTTTCGATCAGTCGAAGATCGATTTGGCATTTCTTTATATTTTAAAGGTATTGGTTTGGGATGGAACTTAGACATTTACGCTACTTTGTTGCGGTAGTAGAAGAGCAAAGCTTTACCAAAGCGGCAGAGAAACTATTTATTGCTCAGCCACCTTTAAGCCGGCAAATCCAGAACTTAGAGCAAGAGCTTGATATTCAGCTATTTGAGCGCGGTAGCCGTCCACTCAAGACCACGGAAGCCGGCCAGTTTTTTTATCAGCATGCCGTTAAACTTTTGTCTAATGCAGAAGAAATCAAGTCCATGACGCGACGCATTGGAATTGCAGACCGCAGCATTACTATTGGTTTTGTCGGTTCTTTATTATTCGGTTTGCTATCACGAATTCTGTTTTTATTTAAACAGCAGCATCCTTATCTCAAGATTGAGATGATGGAAATGAATACCTATGAACAGATTCAGGCGCTGAAAGAAGGGCGTATTGATGTGGGATTCGGACGGTTGAGAATTTCCGATCCTGCGGTTAAACGAATGTTACTGCGTGAAGAACGTCTGGTGATGGCAGCACATACCAGTCACCCCTTGGCACAGCAAGAAGGGGTGTATTTATCTGAACTGGTAGAGCAGCCCCTGTTTTTATATCCCAATAGCGGTAAAGCCAACTTTGCCAGCCAGACTCTGGGGATCTTCTCTGAATATGGATTAGAGCCTAAAAACATCCGGACTGTACGTGAATTACAGCTTGCCCTGGGTTTTGTGGCAGCGGGGGAAGGGATATGCATTACACCAGAAAGTGCCAAGAATATTAAACTGGCTCATCTGAACTTTATCCCCATACTCGACCATTTAGCCGTCAGTCCAGTATTTATGGCAATCCGCAATATGGATGAAAGTGAATATATCCGTCATCTATTCGATTCGGTTTATCAGGTCTATGACCTTGAGGCTATTTCCTATGACCGTTCAGTCTTTTGAAAATATGCAGCCTGAGTTCTTATGATAAAGGATTGCAAATGAAACTCGTCTGCTCCCAAAGACTTATGTTTTTCTTTTTTAAATATATTCTTTAATAAAATAAACCACTTGGATAACAGTAGACTTTATAGGTATGGAAGCATGCCTATTCAGTTTTGGACATTTTTTCCTATCTTCTGCATTGTGAGCCTCATTCATTGAACTTCACAGTTAGGAGGTGGAGATGTCTACGAATAAAGTGAATATAAATACACTCATCGATGAAGCGAAGTTTACGCCTTTTCACTGGGGAGTACTGATCTGGTGTTTGCTGATCATTATTTTTGATGGTTATGACTTGGTCATTTATGGGGTCGCATTACCACTTTTAATGCAGGAATGGGCATTGACCGCAGTGCAGGCAGGAATGCTGGCCAGTACCGCACTGTTCGGGATGATGTTTGGTGCCATGACTTTTGGAACCCTGTCAGATAAGCTCGGCCGTAAAAAGACCATTATGATCTGTGTGGCAATTTTTAGTGGTTTTACCTTTATGGGCGCTTTTGCCACCACACCGGTTGAATTTGGCATTTTACGTTTTATTGCAGGTCTCGGGATTGGTGGAGTCATGCCCAACGTAGTGGCATTGATGACAGAATACGCACCAAAACGTATCCGTAGCACGCTGGTTGCTTTAATGTTTAGTGGCTATGCCATTGGTGGTATGACATCAGCTCTGTTAGGTGCCTGGCTGGTTCCTCAGTTTGGCTGGAAAATCATGTTCTATCTTGCGGGTATTCCACTGCTGATTTTGCCAGTGTTATGGCGGTATCTGCCAGAATCCTTGATGTATCTGACCAACAAAAAGCAAACTTCTGAGGCACACAGTATTATTCAGAAAATCTCTCCAACCCAAGTGATTGGTCAAGATACTGAGTTTGTATTGAGTGAAGTACAAAAAGGCGATGAAGCCCCATTAAAAGCACTGTTCCAGCACGGTCGCAGTTTCAGTACCTTTATGTTCTGGCTGGCTTTTTTCATGTGTTTATTGATGGTTTATGCCCTAGGCAGCTGGTTGCCGAAACTCATGATTCAGGCAGGTTATTCGCTAGGCGCGAGTATGATCTTCCTGTTTGCCCTGAATATTGGGGGAATGGTCGGTGCAATTGGCGGTGGCTATCTGGCTGACCGTTTCCATATCAAGACAGTACTGACCATTATGTTCCTCGGTGGTGCAACGGCCCTGATCCTGCTGGGTTATAACAGTCCACAATTTGTTTTATATACCTTGATTGCCGTGGCAGGTGCCGCCACCATCGGTGCACAAATCCTGCTTTATACTTTCGTCGCACAGTACTATCCGTCTACTGTACGCTCTACAGGAATGGGCTGGGCATCGGGTATAGGCCGCATCGGTGCTATCGTTGGACCGGTTTTGACAGGTGCTTTATTGACCATGAACCTGCCTCACCAAATGAACTTCTTTGCAATTGCGATTCCTGGCCTAATCGCTGCGATGGCAATTTTCCTGGTCAATTTAAAATACTCCGTCGATGGTAAAAGCCTTGCAGCATCTGGGCTAGAAGCGGATTCAACATCGAAAAAAGCCAACCCATCATTTTGAAATAGTTGAAAAGTGTAATTTCCTCAATGATATAGATCGCCATCGCAAGCCTTGGCGGTCTATTGCTAGAATCCGATCGGACAATAAAAAAAGTGAGTTTAGGATGAACACAGCTGCATTATTTAACCAACCAACAATTACATTGAAACGTACAGTATTGATGAGCATGATCGCTGTGAGTCTAGGGGGCATCAGTCTATCGACCCAAGCGCAAACCACAGCGCAGGCAAACCAGCAGGAAATTGAGCAGCTACGCCAAGAAGTGCAAGCTTTACGTAGCATGATTGAACAGCAGAAAGCCCAAACTCAGCAGATTGCAACGGCAGTGCAAACACCTGTTGCACCCCTCCCGCCAGTACCCGCCAAAGCTGCAACAAGCCCGGTGATGAGAATTGCCAGCGGCGCCGAATTTAATCTTTATGGAAATATTCGTGCCGATGCTTCTTATCAGGTAGAAGGTGGTGCTAAGGATATGCCTTATAACCAGATTAATGCGGTACCACTTGAAGGTAATGGTGAAAATAGCGATCGTCTCAGATCGACTTTAGCTGCTACACGTTTAGGAATGGACTTTAAAGCACCTGTGGGTGCCGGGGACAATGCCCTTAGCGGTAAACTTGAAGTCGACTTCCTGGGTGGAGCGAACTTGGATAACCTGCGTATTCGGCATGCCTATATTAGCTATGCGAACTGGTTGATCGGGCAAACCTGGTCAAACTTTGCACTCCCTGATTATATACCGGAAACTGTAGATGCTTTGGCTTATGCAGGGGGGGCGGTAAAACGTACACCGCAGGTTCGCCATACTACGACGTTTAGCCCGGCTACCAATCTGGTTGTTGCAGTAGAAGATCCAAAAGACAGCTCTATTCAGCAACGTTTACCTGCTTTAACTGCACGTTTAAACCATAAACTGGCAGATAATTTTGCAGTAAGCGCACGTGCCATGGGCCATGAAAAGCGTATTAACGAGCAGGAAGAAACCGCATGGGGCGTGGGGCTGGGCGCAAAATATGATGTTATGCCAGGAACGACTGTAAAAGCGGATTATTACCATGTAAAAGGTGACAGCAGTTTTGTCTCTTATGCTAACCCGGGTGTCGTTGCAGCAGGTGGAAACCTTTATCAAAGCGAATTTGACTCAATTACTGTCGGCCTGACTCAGCAGTTTAATGACAAATTACGTGGCACTTTAGGTTATGGTTATATGACCTTCGATCAAGATGCTAATTATGTGCAGAGTGTTACAGATAAAACCAAAATCAATAAAGACCTCTGGCAGGCGTGGGCCAATGTCTTCTATAGTCCGACGAAGCCTCTAAGTTTTGGTCTGGAATATGTCTATGGTGAACGTGAAGCTGTAGCTTCAGCGTCAAATGGCAGCACCAAAGGTGAAGATAACCGAATTAATGCGGTTGCCGTTTACAACTTCTAAGCTACTTTTAAACTGAAGTTATTCAACTGATAAAAACGCGGATGGATTCATCCGCGTTTTATTTTTTCCAAATGATCTGTACTGCAGTGCTTTTTTGGCTCTTGATAAAACTTTTTTATCTATTTCTTGATTTTTCAAATGATGCCGAAACTGCCTTAAAATTTTCATCATGAGAATCTGAAATACATTTGAAGCGTGCATTTTGGGATAGGGAGGCTCTATTAAAGGGCTTATTCACTAGAAATATTGAATTGCCTCAGCATAGAATCAAATTATCAGCTTTCGTCAAAGCTTAAGTGCTTCAACAACCCTATACCATTCTGATTGTTATCACTGCTTTTTTAACCGGTTAAGCCCAAATTTGCATGAATCTAGACTGATATAACAGCTCTATGTGCAAAGCCAAACTCAAAGTACAAACTGTGCAGAAAGCTAGAAGACTCAGTGGATTAGATTTGTTTATTAGCTCTTTGAATGACTTTGATTGATTTGCTGTACGTCCCAGTCACTTCTATTAATTTGTCACAATTTGACAATCACACATGAGCCATTCCCTGTTAAATTCAGTGGGCATGATGACCGGAACTGACTGATTTTTTTTCAGTCAGTCCTATACTGTCAGGCTAACAAAACAAATAAAACATGGACTAATAAAAATGAAACGGGAGTGTGAAATGCTGGGAAATATGATGTTTCAGCCTTTATTGATCAGTAGCATGATTGAACATGCCGGGCGTTATCATGCCGACACTGAAGTGATTTCCAAAAATACCGATACCAGTATCACGATTACCAACTGGGGAGAGATTCGACAAAATTCAAAACGTTTTGCCAATGTTTTAATGCAGTTTGGCTTGGAACTGAGTGATCGTGTTGCAACAATTGCCTGGAACAACCACCGTCACCTAGAGTCTTGGTATGCCATTTCAGGAAGTGGTCTGGTCTGCCACACGATTAATCCGCGTTTGTTTCCAGAACAGCTGGTTTTTATTATTAATGATGCTGCGGACCGCGTTCTGCTCTTTGATAAAACCTTTGCCCCTTTGATCAAGGCCATTAAACCGTTATTAAAAACCGTGGAGCAATATATCTGTCTGGATGCCGAAGATCTGGCAATAACTGAAGCATTGCCAGAAGTCCAGTTTTATGACTCCCTTATTGCCCAGCAAAGTGCAGAATTCAGCTGGCCTGAGCTGGATGAAAATATTGCCAGTTCACTCTGTTATACCTCGGGAACCACTGGAAATCCGAAAGGCGTATTGTATAGCCATCGCTCTACCACCTTGCATAGTTATGCCATCAGCCTGCCTGATTCTTTAAATGTCTCTGCACGTGACATCATGCTACCGGTTGTGCCGATGTTCCATGTGAATGCTTGGGGAACGCCATATGCTGCTGCGATGGTGGGATGTACCTTAGTCTTGCCAGGACCTGGCCTAGATGGAGCGAGTCTGGTCAATATGATTGATACTTACAAAGTCTCCGTTGCACTCGGTGTGCCTACCATCTGGCAGGGGCTGATTGCCGCTGCCCAGCAATCTGGCTCAAAGCTGGAAAGCCTGAAACGCAATGTGGTGGGCGGTTCAGCATGTCCACCCGCCATGTTGAAAGTCTTTAAAGAACAATTTGATTGTGAAACTATTCATGCTTGGGGAATGACCGAGACCAGTCCGCTCGGTAGCGCGAATCAGCTTAAAACCAAACATCTTAATCTGTCAGAGGAAGAATGCCTAAAAGTGCGTTTATCGCAAGGTCGTCCACCTTTTGGTGTAGATCTGCGCTTGACGGATGAAGAGAAAGGCACCCACGAAATTGCCCGGGATGGCAAAACCGTTGGGAATCTACAAATTAAAGGTCACTGGATTATTGATCATTATTTTGGCAAGGATGAATCTGCACTGACCACAGATGGCTGGTTCGATACCGGTGATATTGCCACTTTAAATGAAGATGGCTTTATGACCCTTTGTGACCGTGCGAAGGATTTAATCAAGTCGGGCGGGGAGTGGATTTCTTCAGTCGAACTGGAAAATATTGCCATGGGTCATCCGGAAGTTGCGATGGCTGCTGTGATTGCAGCACAACATCCGAAATGGGATGAGCGCCCGGTTTTGATTGTGGTGAAAAAACCTGAAAGCCGAATCAGTGAAACGGAACTTCTCGATTATTATGATGACAAGATTGCCAAATGGCAGATTCCGGACAAGGTTATTTTTGTAGATAGCATTCCACTGAGCGGAACTGGAAAAATGCTGAAAAAGGATTTACGTGAATCTTATGGTTCTATCCTGACGGAACAAGAACAAGTACCAAGTTAAGAAAAAAAAGGCGCTGATCTTTCACGTCGATGAAATATAAAAAACCAAAACCGGTCTGGATTCAGGCCGGTTTTTTTTATTGGTTTTTAAAACAAGCTTTACACAAGCAAGGCATTTATTGGACTTCAAGCGAGCTAAATCAGCTTTTCTATGCAATATTGTCCTACAAAAAACCTCATCATGGATTCTCAGCCCATAATTTGTCCTGCATTGATATGGTGTGAAACTCAAAACTTTTTATCCTGAACCACATAATAAATAGACGATTGTATATTAATAAACACCTACGGATTAAGGGAATAAAAATGACAAATATAACCACCTACCGGCCGCATTGGGTACGTGAAGACTTTATTGACTTCATAGGTGAAAAAATACATCCGACCTGGGCACTAAAAAGAGTCAAAGCTGAGGTCATTAAGATCCAGGCAGTCAGTCCGGATTTTTTCAAGATTCAATTACGTCCAAACCGCAACTTTAAAGGACGACTGTTTCAAGCTGGCCAGCATATCGCGGTGACAGTAGCACTGGATGGGATTCACCATCAGCGTCATTATTCTATTGTGACAATTTTAACCAATGGTGATATTCTGATTGCAGTTCGACAGCAGGGCAAAGTATCACGTGCGCTGAGTCTGATGCAGCTGGGTGCGGTTATTGAGCTTTCTCAAGCTCAGGGTAATTTCACTTTGAGTGATTCTGACAGACCTTTGTTGTTTTTGGCCTCTGGCAGTGGCATTACCGCAATTTATTCACTTTTGCAAAAAGCCGTAGTGCAGTCACTCGAACCAATCGACCTGATTTATTTTACCCGTGACAATGCTTTTCATGCCGAGCTCAAAACGCTGGCTTTGATGCATCCCAACTTCGAATATCATCATTTTAATACCATCGAACATGCACAGCATTTGAATCAGACTTTGCTACGAAAGCGAGTGCCTGATTTTGAAAAACGTGAAATCTATGCTTGTGGTTCAGCCAGCATGATGAAAGCAGCACTTAGAATAGTAGCTAAATTTGATCTCCAGCCGCATTTTCATACTGAATACTTCCAGCTGATCACGGATAAAAAAGTAAAGGCACAGCCAGTAGAATTTTTAAGGTCTCAACAAGTATTTCAAGCTGAGTCAAATTTGCTGGAAAGTGCAGAACAGGCCGGGCTTAAGCCTGCACATGGGTGTCGTAGGGGCATTTGTAATACCTGCTCCTGTACTAAAGTGAGTGGTTCGGTACGCAATCTATTAACCGGTGAACTTGATCACGCTCACAATACCCAGATTAAACTTTGTATTTCACAGGCGGTTAGTCCTGTGGTGATTAACTTATAACCACAATTAAACAAATAAATAAAAAGGTCTATTCATGAATCTATCGGTTAATTTTAACAAACACAGCAAATCCCAATTTCTCAGTCTTGAACAGGTTGAAGAGTTTGGGGGCAAGGTGGATGCAATCCGCCGTCAGGTCATGGATGACTTGGGTGAAAAAGACGCAGAATATATTTATAAATCCGGAATTTTATCCGTTATAGCGAAATTACTTCGCGTGGCATGTTGATGTTGGCTGGATGGTTGCCACCCGTGTGGCTATTAGGCACGGGTTTATTGGGTATTTCCAAAATTGTGGAGAATATGGAGCTGGGCCATAATGTCATGCATGGTCAGTTCGACTGGATGAACGATCCGAGCTTGAATGGTGCCAATTATGACTGGGATACCATTGCGACCGGAGATGACTGGAAGTATACCCATAATTATATGCATCATACGTATACCAATATCGTCGGGATGGATCATGATGTAGGTTATGGCCTGATTCGTGTCAGTGAATCCCAGAAATGGGAACCACGTTTCCTGTTTAATATTCCAGTGGCAATGCAACTGATGGTCTTTTTTGAATGGTATGTGGGGGTGCAGCGTCTACATCTGGAAGAGGTGATTGTCTATAAAACCAAAACTTGGACACAGGTATGGGAAGAAGCTGCGCCCCTACGCCAGAAAATGCGCCGTCAAATCGTGAAAGATTATGTATTTTTTCCGCTGATTGCTGGGCCGAATGCGCTTCCTGTTTTTACCGGAAATGCTGTCGCCAATATCATTCGTAACTTATGGGCCTCAGCGGTCATTTTTAATGGTCACTTTACCGAAGATGCAGAAACCTTTGAATTTGAAATGGATAGTGTCGAGAAGGAAACCTGGGCTGAATGGTATTTACGCCAGATCCGGGGATCTAGTAATTTTAGCGGTGCTGCCTGGTTGCATATATTAAGTGGTAATTTGAGCCATCAAATTGAGCATCACTTATTCCCCGATATGCCTGCCAATCGCTATGCCGAAGTTGCTCCGAAAATTAAAGCGCTCTGTGCAGAATATGGGATTCATTATAATGAAGCCAGCTTTATTAAACAGTTTTCAACGGTTTGGATCGGTCTGGCAAAATGCTCGCTGCCTCAGGAGTGGAATAAGCAGATGGTAGAAAAAATCCAGACTCTGAAATCAGGCTGGAATGATTTAAAGAATAAACTGATCAAATAATTTAGATACTTTTACTGCTTATCCCTCTGGATACTCCTCAATAGATTTGGATGGTTTATTGAGGATTTTTTTCATTAGAATTGGAGATTAAGACTAGGGCTATCAATTATAGTTTATCAATCATAGTTATCACGCCAAACTTAAAGTTCTCGTATGGGCAGAGAAGCTCTATCAAGTTCTGCGCCAAGATTCAGCATCTCGCTCTAATACCATCAATCGTGTAATTAATACTTTAGGTTGAAAGCTGACAGTTCAAAATACTTAAAATTAGTAAAAATGGCAGCTACATGCTCCGTTTTTTTGAATTCGCATAACAGCCACGATGTGCAATAGGCTAGCTAGTAGCCAAGAGTTAATCTTTACTTTTTAGTGGGTAGGTCAGCTTAGATCACAACTAAATACTTTTAACTCACTAAACGTAGTAGTGCTGCAAAATCTTCTACATAATAATCAGCTTTGGCTTTAATCAAGTCGATTTCATGAGCAGAATATTGATCATAAATTGCGATGACATCAATACCGGCTTGATTGGCAGCTTCAACACCTACCAAAGAATCTTCAATAATTACACAGTCCTGAGCAGAAAGTTTAAAATGCTTGAGTGCATTCAAATAGACTTCTGGATGCGGCTTAATATTCTCGACATTTTCTCGCGTCCAGATCATAGAAAAATCATGTTCAAAACTAAGTTTGCGATTAATATTCTGATTATTTTCCTGATAGCGCTGAATATTGGATAAGCTGGTAGTTGTGGTTAGCGCGATATGTAGACCTTGCTGTTTCAGGGCAGAAATCAAGGTTTCTGCATGCGGTTTCAGCTCAATCACGTGGTCAAGAAAATGCTGTGAAATATGATAACGGCGTGACTTTACCTCTTCTTTACTAAGATTAAAGCCATAAAGTTCTCTTAAATAACCACAATATTCCAGATAAGGATCAAGCGAATGTTTAAAGGCTTTCAGTTGTCGAGCGCGTTGCTGCTGAATTTGGCTTAAACCGACCTGCATATGAGAAAGTTCCTGAATCAGGGCAGCATCCACCTGATTCCAGATGCCGACAGAATCAATCAGAGTGCCATCCAAATCAAAGCATACCAGCTTTTTACCTTGGAACATTTGACGTTTCCCCCAATTTTTTACAGCTTATTGTGTGTGGCAGAGTATATAACAGGAGTCCTGATTTTTTTGATCGCCTCAAAAAAATCCAGCCTGGCTATTTTTAAAAAAATATTAAAAAAATTAGCAGAGGGAAAAGTGTTTTTTTACTTGCCTTCGCATTGGAATGGAGGGTATGGCGGGTGTAAAAGTGTTATATTTCGATAATGGCAGTGGATAAAACAATATGGATAATTCGCATGCCAAATGATGCAAAAGTAAAAGGGAATATGTTGTTGTGTTTGAACTTGACTGTAAATTACTCAGTATTTTTTATTATGTGTATAAATTCAAAAATGTCTCACAGGCAGCCGAACATCTGGAAATGAGCCAGCCAGCGGTCAGCAATTTACTCAATAAAGTTCGCCAGCATTATAGTGACCCCCTGTTTCTGCGTATTGGCAATGAAATGCTACCGACCGAGTTGTCTAAACAGCTGTTTCCTTTGGTTAGTGAAGCACTGAGTAAAGTGGAGGCCATCAATAATTTTACCATTGATTTTGATCAGGCCACTTCGCAGCAACAGTTTACGCTGGCCATGACCGATGTATCACATCTGGTACTCTTGCCAAAAATTTCCCAATATCTCAAACAGCATGCTTCTCATATCCGGCTGAATGTACGCCCCATTACTTCAGAAACCAGTTATCAGATGGCCAATGGCGAAATTGATCTGGCTTTGGGTTTTTTGCCTAATTTTGAAAATGGTTTTTATCAGCAGAAGCTGTTTGAACAATACTATGTGGTGATTGCAGCCAAAGACCATCCACGGCTAACGGGTGAGACCCTGACCACGGAAGAGTATTTACATGAAACTCATATTGATATTGATGCAGGCATGGGGCATTACCATATTGAAAATGAGTTACTCCGCCTGGAGTTAAAACGTGATATTTTGATGCGTTTGCCGAGCTACTTAGGGGTGGGTCTGGTGGTACAAGAGACTGATGCCATTGCAACCGTGCCGTATTATTTAAGTGAAGTACTCTTGTCTCGCGGTAATTTGAAAACTTTTAATGCGCCCATTGCTTTTCCGACCTATTCAGTAAAACAGTATTGGCATGCTTCTTGTCATCATAAGATTAGCCATCAGTGGTTGCGTCATACTTTCTATGAAATTTTAAGTAAATAGTTTTTTTAATTTCAATAACTGGATAAAGACCAGACAACGGACGGGGGTGATTACGCACAGTGTATAGGAGCAGATGAATCATCAGATCACTCATTTCCCGGATGATTTGCCCTGCGAACAGGTGAATAAGGAATCAAGCTCTTTTAAATCGGGCAGAAATTCAGACAAATATTATCAATTTCATAAAATAATTCTATAATAGCGTCCATTCGGGTCAGGGTTCATCTAAACCAGAGATGCAGATGTCTCATGCTGACCATTTTCTATTTTTCATTCAAGTTCTCCTCTGTGATCCGGCTTGTATATTCAGATTTAGCATCTTATTTGTCCATGACGGCACATAAGAATATTAGGTATCCACATGGAAATTAAGGTCAATTATCTCAATAATCTTCGCCAGGAAGCCAAGTTTGATGACTTCACGGTAATCGCTGATCAGCCGATCCGTTATAAGGGTGATGGCTCAGCGCCGGGTCCATTCGATTATTTCCTGGCCTCATCGGCACTTTGTGCTGCTTATTTTGTGAAAGTGTACTGCGCGGCGCGGAATATTCCGACTGACAATATCCGCCTGTCACAGAACAATATTGTCGATCCGGAAAACCGCTATAAACAGATTTTTAAAATTCAGATTGAACTGCCAACCGATATTTCTGACAAAGATCGTCAAGGCATTTTGCGTTCAATTGACCGCTGTACGGTAAAAAAGGTCATTCAAACCGGCCCTGAATTTATCATTGAAGAAGTGGAAAGCATTGATGCCGATGCTCAAGCCTTATTGATGCCAAGTCTGGCTTCTGACCATACGACGTTCATTGCGGGTAAAGACCTGCCGCTGGAAGAAACCATTGCCAATATGTCTGCCATTCTGGCCGGTCTGGGCATGAAGATTGAAATTGCCTCTTGGCGTAATATTGTGCCGAATGTCTGGTCATTGCATATTCGTGATGCGCAGTCGCCAATGTGCTTTACCAATGGTAAGGGATCGACCAAGGAAAGCGCACTGGCGTCAGCATTGGGTGAGTTCATTGAACGTCTCAACTGTAACTTTTTCTACAATGACCAGTTCTGGGGTGAGGAAATTGCCAATGCCGAATTTGTGCATTATCCCGACGAGAAGTGGTTCCAGCCAGGTCCGAATGGCGAACTACCTGTAGAAATTTTAGATGAACATACCCGTGAAATTTATGATCCTGAAGATGAGCTTTTAGGCATCCATCTTTATGATACCAACTCCGGGAATATGGCACGTGGTATCTGTTCATTGCCATTTGTGCGACAGTCTGATGGTGAAACCGTATATTTTCCATCCAATCTGATTGAAAACCTGTATTTAAGTAATGGTATGAGTGCAGGCAATACCTTGGCTGAAGCTCAAGTTCAGTGTCTGTCTGAAATCTTTGAACGTGCGGTTAAACGTGAAATTCTGCAAGGGGAATTGGCCCTGCCGGATGTGCCGGAACATGTATTGGCAAAATATCCAAAAATTGTGGCAGGTATTCAAGCTTTAGAGGAACAAGGTTTTCCGGTACTGGTAAAAGATGCGTCTTTAGGCGGTCAGTTCCCGGTAATGAGTGTGACCTTGATGAATCCGCGCACGGGTGGGGTATTTGCTTCATTTGGGGCTCATCCAAACTTTGAAGTAGCTTTAGAACGTAGCCTGACCGAGCTATTACAAGGCCGTAGTTTTGAAGGCTTAAATGATCTGCCACAACCCACTTTCAGCAGCAATGCCGTGACTGAGCCAAATAACTTTGTCGAGCATTTTATTGACTCCAGCGGTGTAGTGTCTTGGCGTTTCTTTAGTGCAAAGTCAGATTATGATTTTGTCGAATGGGACTTTACCAATAATGGCCAAAACTCGAATGCGGATGAAGCCCAGGCATTATTCAGCATTCTGGAAGATATGGGTCATGAAGTCTATATGGCCATCTACCAGCATCTTGGTGCAACGGCTTGTCGCATTCTGGTGCCGGGTTATTCGGAAGTGTATCTGGTTGAAGATCTGGTTTGGGATAATACCAACAAGGCCTTGCAGTACCGTGAAGACATTCTCAACCTGCATCGTCTGGATAATGAACAACTGGAGGTGCTAGTAGAGCGTCTGGAAGAGTGTGAACTGGATGACTATACCGAAATCCGCACCTTAATCGGGATTGAGTTTGATGAAAATACCGAATGGGGCCAGTTAACGATTCTGGAACTGAAATTGCTGATTTATCTGGCGCTACAGCAGTTTGAAGAAGCCAAAGATCTGGTGGAGCAGTTCCTGCAATACAATACCAATACGGTTGAACGCGGCCTGTTCTACCAGTGCATGAATGTGGTGCTTGAAGTTATTCTCGATGATGAACTAGAACTGGAAGACTACGCCTATAACTTCCGCCGTATGTTTGGTGATGCCCATATGGATGCAGTTATGAGTTCAGTCGAGGGTACAGTACGTTTCCATGGCCTAAGCGAAACCAATATGCAGCTTAAAGGACTGGATCGTCATTTACGTCTGATCGAAAGTTACAAAAAACTGCATGCAGCCCGTGCCAAGTTTGTAGCGAGTTAAATCATGAATCTTGAAAATGGTTTAGGGGGGCGCGCTAAGCCATTTTTTGAGCGTCATCCATAGCGGTTGAAAGCATGTTTTGTGATTTATTAATCCCAGCTCCCTGGGGAACTGGGATTACCTAAAAAATTAAAGTGAAGTGTTAACAATAACGGCTTCAAGGTTGGGTATATGAATAAAAGGAACATGCCTTTTATTCACCAGAATTACCTTACATATTCGGATAATTCGGACCACCGCCACCTTCCGGTGTTACCCAGGTGATATTCTGGGATGGATCTTTGATGTCACAGGTCTTGCAGTGTACACAGTTGGCTGCATTAATCTGGAAGCGTTTTGAACCATCATCATTTTCCATGATTTCATACACACCCGCCGGGCAGTAACGCTGTGCAGGCTCATCCCATTTCGGCAGGTTGACTTCTACCGGAATTGAAGCATCGGTCAGCTTTAAATGCGCAGGCTGGTTTTCTTCATGCACGGTATTCGATACAAACACTGAAGACAGACGGTCAAACGTCAGCTTGCCATCCGGTTTTGGATAGTTCGGCTTGAAGTTCACTGCATCAACAGTTTTCAGCGTCTTAAAGTCGGGCACCAGGTCATGTAAAGTGAAGGGTACTTTAAACACGTTCTGGTCAATAAAGTTAAAGGCGCCCCCCATCCATTGACCGAACTTGTGCATTGCCGGGCCAAAGTTACGCGCATTGTAGAGTTCTTCTTTCAGCCAGCTGTTGTTGAACTTCTCGGTATAGGCAGTCAGCTCTTTGATGAAGAAATCTTCACCTTCGCTCACACGGGCAATCGCCAGATCACCACCTTTTTCTACACCGGCCTGGATTGCTTCAAATACCGCTTCACCGCAAAGCATGCCGGATTTCATTGCCGTATGTGAGCCTTTGATCTTGGCAAAGTTCAGGAAGCCTGCATCATCACCAATTAAAGAGCCGCCCGGGAAAGTGAATTTCGGCAGCGAGTTAAAACCGCCTTTGGTCACAGCTCGTGCACCATACGAAATCCGCTTGCCACCTTCCAGATACTGTTTGATTAAAGGATGGGTTTTCCAGCGCTGCATTTCCATAAATGGATACATATGCGGATTGGTATAGGACAGATCCACGATCATGCCCAAAGTTACCTGATTGTTTTCAGCATGGTATAACCACCAGCCGCCTGAAGAACCGGTTTCATTTAAAGGCCAGCCGGCCCCGTGCATCACCAGACCTGGCTTATGTTTGGCCGGATCAATTTCCCAAAGCTCTTTAATGCCGATCCCGTAGTGCTGTGGATCAGCATCTTTATCCAGATTGAATTTTTGAATCAGGCGTTTACCTAAATGGCCACGGCAGCCTTCAGCAAAGATGGTGTATTTGGCATGCAGCTCATAGCCCGGGGTAAAGTTATGCGTCGGTTCGCCGTCTTTGCCAATGCCCATATCACCGGTTTGAATACCTTTGACCGTGCCATCTTCATGGTAGAGAATTTCAGCAGCTGCAAAGCCCGGGAAAATGGAGACTTCCAGCTCTTCGGCTTTCTGGCCTAACCAGCGCACCACGTTGCCGAGGGAAATGACATAGTTGCCATCATTATGCATGGTTTTTGGCACCATCCAGTGCGGAGCCTGTTTGGAGGTGGTTTCAGACAGCAGGAAGAACGTCTTGTCTTCAGTGACGGGCACATGAAGAGGCGCTCCCTGTTCTTTCCAGTCAGGGAAGAGTTCATTGATGGCACGAGGTTCGATAATTGCACCGGACAGGATGTGGGCACCGACTTCGGAGCCTTTCTCTACGACACAAACGGATAGATCGTTCAGGTTGTTTTCAATTGCAAGTTGACGGATTTTAATTGCCGCAGAAAGACCCGCAGGGCCTGCACCTACGATGACTACGTCAAATTCCATCGACTCTCGAGTAATATCTTCCATAATCTAAAACCTAAGGTTGTTATACGATAATGATGCTTGCACACTGTCCAGACTATAATTTAGTAAAGCTTTATTTTATAAAGCAAAGAAGTGAAACAAGCTGCTTCCACAAAACAAATTTCATAATCAAAAAAAATAGCGGTTAGATCTGTAACAAAATAGAGAATGAGGCGGTATCATTCTCTATTTCAGACCCAATAACTCAAATATTATTCAAGCTTAACGCAATATTATTAACCATATGAATGAGGCGAGGGCCAATTTCATTCTCCAGCTTTTCCTGATCCAGAATGTAGCTTGGAGCACCACAGTTAAAGGTTAAAATGCCATGTTTAGGGTGAATCAGAGGAACCGCGACAGAATTCACATCTTTGGTCCAGTCACCGATAGAAAGACAATAGCCATAGTCCTGATAATCGCGAATCGCCCGTTCCAGATTACGTTTAATGGTCGGCCACTGATCTTCATTGCGCTTTTTAATGGCATCAAATAAATACTCACGTTCTTTTACCTCCATTGCCGCAAGACAGGCACGTCCCATGGCACTGCTATGGATCGGTAAAGTTGAACCGACTGGACGGCGCATGGTTAACGTAGAATCGGTATAAATCACTTCCAGATAAATCATATTCAGACGGTCACGGGTCGCCATGGCAACTGGAGCCTGTGCATAGCGTGACATTTCTTCCATAAATGGATAAGCCTGAGTACGCGCAGAAATATTACTAAGCGCAGCATAACCCAAGGCGAGAACACCTACATCCAGCAGATACTTGGTGGTATTTGGCAGTTGTTTTAGATAACCTAAAGAAACCAGAGTGCTGGTAATCCGGGCCACGGTTGGTTTAGGCAGATTGGTCAGCTGAGCAATTTCCTGGTTACCCAGTAATTGATTGGTTGCGGAAAAACATCTTAAAATCTCTAGCCCACGTGCAATAGATGCAATGAATTGTGGATTATTTTCTCGATGAATATGTGAAATCGGATCTAAGCGGATTTCATCAAAGTTGGGAGTTTCGCCAGTTTTATTTTTTGTCATAGTCACAGCAATTGAAATAAAATTAATGAATATAATAGCAACTAAATTTCACCATACAAAATAAAACACTTCCATTAAAGGTAGAATGCCTTAAAAATACCAAAATCTATCTGTAGGTGTACCAATTGCTACTATCAAAATAAAGACAATATAAAATCATCTGTTTAAATTTAAAGATAAGTATTAAAAAATAAGATTAAGCGCGCCTTTGTACCTCTCTACAACACTGGAATGGGGCAAAATAGTCCAGTTTCACGGTCCTTGTGGTCATAGTATTATTTCACTCGATCAGTATTTGTTAAACCCTATGTTGAATAAAATAAAAATACAACTAATCAGCCAATTAAGAATATCCTTTTTCAACACAGGAAAATATTCTTTTATGATCATTCAGTTGGTTTTAATTTAAGTATTGAATCGATATCGAATGATCTGAGTCTACCGTCCCAACCTATCCACACTTAGAAATATTTCGCATTGTGAAACTTAATTCTAAGTAAAAAAACAGTTTAAATCTATAAAAATTTCATTTTTTGCTTAAAAAATAATTTTTTTCATAATTAAGCTTGCTCAAACAACTTTTTTATGGTTATTTATTTCGCAATGCGAAACAAAAATAAGGGTAAAGGAATTTACTCACATTATATGATAGGGAGAACTCCATGATTCGTGATCCAGAAATGCTTGATCAGCTTTTATCAACCATTCGCAATTTTGTTAAAAATGAACTTATGCCACTTGAGCATGAAGTTGAAGAGAATAATGCCATCCCTGAGCATATTGTGGAGCAAATGAAAGAACTCGGCCTATTTGGTCTAACCATTCCAGAAGAATACGGTGGCTTAGGCATTACCATGGAAGAAGAAATTCTGGTGGCGATGGAACTGGGCCAAACTTCTGCCGCTTTCCGCTCTTTAATTGGCACCAATAATGGTATTGGTTCAAGCGGTATTATTATTGATGGTACGGAAAAGCAGAAACAGAAGTATTTACCACGTTATGCAACCGGCGAAATCATTGGTTCTTTTTGTCTGACTGAGCCTGATTCGGGTTCAGATGCAGCATCTTTAAAAACCAGTGCGGTTAAAGAGGGTGATTACTACGTTTTAAATGGAACCAAACGTTTTATTACCAATGCACCGCGTGCAAACACTTTCACAGTCATGGCGCGTACCAATCCTGAAATTAAAGGGGCCAGTGGTATTTCAGCTTTCTTGGTGGAAGCAGGCACACCCGGGCTAAGCCTAGGCAAAATTGATAAAAAAATGGGTCAGCATGGTTCATATACCTGTGATGTTATTTTTGATAACTGCAAGGTACATCAAGACCAGCTGATTGGCGGTGTAGAAGGCATTGGCTTTAAAACTGCAATGCGCGTATTAGATAAAGGCCGTTTGCATATTGCTGGCTATAGCGTGGGTATGGCAGAACGTATGCTTGAAGATGCTCTCAATTATGCAGTTGAACGCAAGCAGTTTGGCCAATCAATTGCCAACTTCCAGCTCATCCAGGGCATGCTGGCAGATTCTAAAGCTGAGATTTATGCAGCGAAATGTATGGTTCTAGATGCGGCTCGTCTGCGTGATGAAGGCAAAAATGTGACCACTGAATCTTCATGCGCAAAAATGTTTGCCACTGAAATGTGTGGTCGTGTAGCGGATCGCTGTCTGCAAATTCATGGCGGCGCGGGCTATATCAGTGAATATTCAATTGAACGCTTCTACCGCGATGTACGCCTGTTCCGTTTATATGAAGGAACGACTCAAATCCAGCAAATCATTATCGCACGTGAAATGATTAAACAAGCGACCGCTTAAGCAGCAGATTTTGGAATATTGGACATATTGAAATGAGCACAAGAACTAGATTTGACTGGCAGGATCCATTTTTACTGGAACAGCAGTTGACTGAAGAAGAACGTATGATTCGGGACAGCGCACAGGCTTATTGTCAAGACAAGCTGATGCCGCGTGTGCTCGAGCAGTTCCGTCATGAAAAAACCGATCCGGCTATTTTTCGTGAGATGGGCGAGCTTGGTCTGTTGGGTC
>NZ_SMTB01000080.1:0-13522 GCF_006864105.1 Acinetobacter sp. RF14B
CCCTTCCCGAACTCAGAAGTGAAACCTCTTTGCGCTGATGGTAGTGTGGGGTTACCCATGTGAGAGTAAGTCATCGCCAGCTCATTATTCAAAATCCCCCTGCTAAAAAGCAGGGGGATTTATTTTTATAAAAAGAAAAATAAAAAGGAAAATACGCTGATCAAGTGAACTAATTGCAATGGCATCGGTGCAAACCGTTGCTGAATTGACAAGATACAATATGTTTGAGAATCTTTAAAACACATTAAAAAAATGAAATTAATATCAATTTAGCGTATGTGAAAAAAAATGGTCTACATCAGTAGGTGGCGAAGTGATCGGGATCAATTAACTATGCTTTAATGATTCGGACTCAGCTATCCATCAAGTGGCTTTAGACTATTTAAGTATTCTAGACTACTATGTTGATAATTATAAATAATTGAAATTAAAGTGAATTTTTGTTTTTTGTGTGGGTTTGAGCAATTTAAAAGATTACTCTGATGGGTTGAGAGTACCTGTGCGAGAGCAATTTATACAGTATGCATCTTTGAAGCAACTTAGTGCTGCAGGTAATTTGGAGTTACTTGCAGCATAGCGCTGTTTGGATCGCTGGATTGCACATACAAAATGTTTAGGGCGTGTGTTGAAGCTCAAAATAGCTGAACTATTATTGTGAATCTAGCTGCCTTCGGGCATGCTTTAGAGCAGTTCGCAGGCCTTCAACAATCGTTGGATGGTAATAAGGCTTATCTAGTAAATCATCAACAGTAAGCGCTTCATCTACCATCCACGCCAGTAAATGTGCTAAATGTTCAGCTTCATGGCAAAACAATTCTGCACCGAGTACTTTACGCGAGCCTTTATCAACATAAATCTCAGCAGCTCCCTGATTTTTCGCATTTATAATGGCGCGTCCCTGTTTTCTAAAATCAATAGATCCTGTCACAAACTCAATGTTGCGATCTTTTAACTGTTTATAATTTTGTCCCAGCATCGCCATTTCAGGTGAACAGAAAACAATACCTAAAGGCGTTAATGTTTTGACCTCTTGATCAGGATTTGCCCTTAGGCAGTGTTTAGCAGCATGTTTGCCTTCATGAGCCGCTTCATGCTGAATGGGGGTGGAAGTGTATGCATCGCCGACAATATAAATCGGTAAATCAGACAATTGCTTGGTTTTGCTGTCTACAGGCAAGTTTTTTAAGTCTTTAAAATCGGGATGAATATTTTCAAGTTTTAATGTGTTCAGGAGTGTTTTACGACCTGTTGCCGCCATTACACAGTCCACTATTAAGGTTTGATTTCTACCATTTTCCATATAGCTTAGTTCAACCCCATTTTCAGTGTTTTGATAATCACTTGGCAAAGTTTCAAAATGTAGGTTTAACTCTTTGCTTAGCTCCTCCTGTGCGAGCTTTTGCAAAGCAGGGCTGCTGAGTGCACCAATTCTTCGGCTGCGTGCAAAAATATGGGTGTTTACCCCTAAACGGTGCATAGCTTGAGCAAGCTCGACGGCAATGACACCGCTGCCAATCACGGCTAAGGATTTTGGCAGTTTTTCCAGTTCAAAGACCTCATCTGTCGTGATAAGCCGCTTGTCCAGTTTTTCTTTCAATTCCTGATCGATGCTTGGCGTTGTTCCTACAGCAAGAATAAAGCTTTTTGCCTGATAAGATTGATTGTTGACTTGAACCGTATTGGCATCAATGAATTCGGCGCGGCCTGAAATTTTATGTTCAGTTTTCCATGAGTCGACATCTTTTAAGGTTGCACGGGTAAAGCGGTCTCGTAATTGCTGTACATACGGCATCACTTGGGAGGTGTCTATTTTAACTTGTGCAGTTAATCCTAAACCTTCATGTTGTTGCATTTCATGCATGCGGTTGGCAGATAAAATCAGAACTTTACTTGGCATACATCCGACACGGGCACAAGTGGTGTCCCATGGGCCATCATTGATGATCAGGATATTTTGAGTATATTTTATGGCTTCTTTATAGGCTGAAATTCCGGCAGTTCCAGCGCCAATGATAATGAGATCGTACATTTGTTACTCTTACTAAAATCATTATTGATAAGCTAGCATACAAAACATTTAGCTTACCTTTATTTACATAAAACCATAATTATGATTACATAACACGAAATTAAATAAAGATTGATAGCAAACCCTATAATAGAGGGTCTTGGGGAATTTGAATGATTAATAAACAATTAGGTATTAAATTATCTGCTCTTACTTTTGCACTAATATTGGCCGGTTGTGGCGGTGGTGGTAGTGATGGGTATTATAATGATGGAAGTGGGTCAAATAATGGTAATGGATCAAATACTGATAATGGGATAGAAGCACCGGTTGTAGCTAAATTGAATATTACCAATGTTGAGTTAGTAGATAGTAATAATCAAGCAACTACAGTATTAACGCTCCTTGGTGCCAGTGCAGGCGTAAAAGTAACTGACCAAAATGGCCGGCCAGTCAGTGGGGCACTTGTAACGTTTACAGGTGAAAATATTACATTTGAAACCTCTAATGCCACAGTTCTATCGAATGCTGAAGGTATTGCAAAGATTGGTATTAAGCCAACAGATGAAACAAAAACAGGTATTTTTAAAATTTCTGCCAATGCAGAGCTGAATGAAAATACAGCAAATACGAATGATACCTATGTTTCTGTAGAAGCTATTAAAACCAAATTTGAAAATTTAACATTTGATCATTTAAGTATTGATGCGGGCGGCTCTGTTAAAATCAGTTTAAGCACTGTTGATAGTTTAACGGATATTGCACAAAACAATGTTCAAGTAAGTTTTAAAGCAGATTGTGGGACATTCACTAATAGTACAGTGAGTTCAAATCAAGGTTTAGTTGAAACGACATATACTGGAGTTTCAACAAGTGGTCAGTTGTGTTCGGGTACGCAAGTGATTACGATTTCTGCGAATAATGGGGCAACCACAACAACACAAAATATTACGATTAATCCGATTAAAGCTAATTCACTCGTATATAGTTCGGGTGAAGTAAAATTAGGTGCTGCAAATAGTGGTTCAAGTGCATCGGGTAAAGTTGAATTCACCGTGTATTCAAATAACTTACCTGCTAAAAACCAGGATGTTTTGGTAGAATTAATTTATGCACCACGTGATTTGAGTTTCATTACATTACATAACAAAGTAAAAAAAGTTATTAAATCAAATGATGACGGTAAAATTGTTATAGATATATTCCCAGGCAGTCTACCAGGTCCTGTGGAATTGAAAGCGACTTTAGTTAGCGATCCTAGCGTCACAGCATTAACCAAGGATGTTTCAGTTGCAACTGGACGTGTTACCCAGAATGGTTTAAGTCTGTCAGTTACTAAGAATGCATTGCAATGGGATATTGATGGCGATAAAGCGACCGTCGTAGCTCGTTTGCGTGATCGTGTCGGGAATAAAGTTCCTGATGGAACAGTCGTGAGTTTTGTTACTGAAGGCGGTAGCATCGAGCCAAACTGTTCAACAGTTGATGGTGAATGTAGTGTTGTTTTACAAACTCAAAATCCACGCCCTGCGGATAACCGTGTAACAGTATTAGCTTATGTTGAAGGCGATAAGTCCTATATTGATAAAGATTCAGATAACGTATATACGGCTGGTGTAGATGAGTTAACGAGTAACATTGGTGACTTCTTCCGTGATGATAATGAAAATACAATTTTTGAAGCTGCGCGAGGTGAGTTTCTTTATAAGCGTGGTGCTGTCGGGAATACATGTGCGGCAAGTACATTTATTCAGCCAAATATCTCAGGTACATGTAGCACTGAATTGTCAGCTGTCATTCGCCAACAACTTGTATTCTCATTTAGTAATGATATTCCAACCATCGCAGACTTAACTGTAACAGATACCAAATCAAACTTTAATTTTAAGTTATTTGGTAATAGTGCACGGTCAGTTCCGATGCCTACAGGCACGACAGTTGCAGTTCAGGCAGAAGATAATACGAAAGACAATCAAAAGTCTTGTTCAGTTGAGCTGTGGAGTGGTAATGCAACAGTACCATCGGTATTTAATCTGTTAACACCTTCAACCTTCGCTTCAAGTTCACAAGTGAATTATTCTTATCGTTTAAAAGAATGTGACTCAGGGGATAGTTTGGTTCTTACTGTGACAGCTCCTACAGGGCAAATCACGAAACAAGAATATATAATTCGTTAAAAATAAAAAAACAGCGCTTCGGCGCTGTTTTTTATGGGGGGATTAGATTTAAAAATTAAATCGAAGTTCCCACACTGACTCCTACAGTGGGCTTCAGGTTCATCGAACTACAACCGACAAACGTCAAACTGAGGCATACAATCAGCAATAACTTATTCATGAATTAACCCCTGAGATTTTGCCTGATTAAAGAGTACTGCCGAGCGTGTACCGCTACGGCACACCATTAAAATCGGTTTCGGCAGCTCATTATAATAGCGGGCAAACTCTTCAATATTAGCCTGGGAAATCTGTCCACTTACTACAGGCTGGTAGATCACGCTTACCTGAGACCTTTCCGCAATTGAACGTAACTGGCTCACACTTACCTTATTTCCTGGCTCCTGATCGGGAAGATTAACAATCACCGATTTAAAACCATCTTTTAATAACTGTTCAAACTTAGCCGATGTCATCTGACCTGTTATGCTGACATTTGAGTTCAAAGCGCGACTTAAGTCACTGGCTGCAAAACTTAAAGAAGCGCAGCTCAAACTCATCAGCAGTAAAGCTTTGTACCAGAAGGACTTAGTCATCCAGCAAGTCCATCTGTTTTGCCAGTTGATATAAATTATTGGAACGGTTACCTGTACGGCAGAACATCAAGATCGGTTTTGGCAACTCATTATAATGATTGGCAAAAGTGCGTACATCAAGTTCGCTTATCTGGCCCGCGACCACAGGCTGAAATACATAATCCAGACCCGCCTTACGCGCTGCTTCCTCAATCTGGACACTGGAGGGCTGTTCAGGGCCGCCTTCCATGTCTGGACGGTTATTAATAATCGATTTAAAACCTTTTTCCACCACCTGATCAATATGTTCAGGACCAATTTGACCTGCAAAGCCTATATTTTCGCTCATGATGTCACTCCATTATCGCATTTATCTTGATATGCTTTATGATAGCATTAAGCTGAAAATATGATGTCTAGTTCTGAAAACTTTATAAACGATTACAACTATAAAATAACGCAATGGAGCCGCGTATGTACGCTTATACAGTCGAACCACTGTATGTCAAAAGCGGTCAGGAAGTGATTGCTGCAGATTTCTATCGTCCTCAACAGATCGACAAGCCCGCTGTCATCCTCATGGCTCACGGTCTGGCGGCTTTACGCCACTTTAAACTGATCCAATACGCACAGCGTTTTGCCAAAGCCGGTTATGCGGTGGTACTCTTTGATTATCGCTACTGGGGAGGAAGTACGGGTCGCCCACGTGAGCTGGTATCAATCCGGGCTCAACTTGATGATTGGCGTACGATGATTAACCATTTACACACACGTAAATCTATTGATGCCAAACGTATTGTACTGTGGGGAACTGCGCTAAGTGGCGGGCATGTATTAACCCTTGCAGCAGAGTTAAAAAATATTCAGGCGGTGATGGTCCAGGTACCTTTTGTGGATGGAGCCGAAAGTGCCAAACTTTATCCCTTACAGCAAATGCCCAAAGCCCTGAAAATTTCCAGTCAGGATTATATGGGAGCAAAGGTCGGCATGGCACCCAGAACTTTACCCGTGGTTGACCGGCAGGGACTGTGTTTTCTACCGACCCCGGACAGTTATGAGGGCTATCTCTCCATTGTAAATCCGGATTATTATTGGAGTGGCTATATTCCGGCACGGGCGTTCTTTAAGCTAATCCGTTATCGTCCTATTCTGGATGTGCGTAAGATCGCGGTGCCTGCGCTTTTTATTGCGGCTCAGCAAGATAGTCTGATACCGATTGAGTCCAGTAGGGAAACAGCGACCAATATTGCTCCTTTTGTACAATATCATGAGTGGAATATGCGACATTTTGATATTTATCATGGAGAATGGTTTGAAAAAGCGATTTCGACCCAATTAGAATTCTTACATCAACATATTGGAGTGCGTTAGATGATCATTGTATGCTCAGAATGTCAGGCCAAAAACCGTGTGCCTGAAGAGAAGCTGACGGAGAATCCTGCCTGTGGTCAATGTCATCAGGCGCTGGTTCCCTTGGCCCCGATTGAACTGAATGAACAGAATTTCAGTCTGTTTGTCACCCATAGTGACCTGCCGATTCTGATTGACTTATGGGCAGACTGGTGTGGTCCTTGCAAAATGATGGCACCGCATTTTACCAATGTTGCCCAGCAATATCCTAATGTTGTGTTTGCCAAAATCGATACCGAAGCCAACCCACGTTTAAGTGCTGCATTTAATGTGCGGAGTATTCCGACGCTGGTGTTGATGAATAAAACGGATGAAATTGCTAGAATAAGCGGTGCATTACGCTCAAGCGAGCTACAAAAATGGCTTGATCAGCAGTTAAATGCCTCATCCTAATTCACAAGCCTGGAGTTCAAGTGTCAGATTCTCATATTAAACCAGAGGGAATTCTTTCCCTGCAGACCATTGCAATGCCTGCGGATACCAACTGGAGCGGAGATGTATTTGGTGGCTGGATTGTTTCACAAATGGACTTAGCCGGTGCGATTCATGCCGAGCGTTTTAGTAAAGGTCGTTGTGCTACTATTTCAATCAACCAGATGACCTTCTTGGTTCCAGTAAAAGTGGGTGATGTGATTAGCTGTTATACCCAGATTTTAAAGGTGGGTAATACCTCTATCCAGATGGAAATTGAGGTATGGGATAGTCACGATGATTCGCGTCCACCTGTACGGGTGACAGAAGGGGTATTTACCTTTGTCGCAGTGGATGTCAAAGGCAATAAACGCCTGATTCCGGAAGAAGCAAAACAGAAGTTTTTAGAATCTCGACAGAACTGAATAGAAAGTAAAAAAATCCCAGCCCATTGTCTGGGATTTTTTTGGTTTACGATGAAATCAGGCTTTCTTCAGCTGGCTCTTGGCCACCCAGGCCCAAAGCATTTCACATTGAATCGGTTCCTCACCAGACTCATCGGTGATGATGACCCGAACCAGCGTTTCCCCTCTGTCTGAATTTTGCATCAATTGCTGCTGTTCAGCAGTTAGGGTAGCCACTGCGGTCATGGCGCCTTTGCTGGGCCGCTTATAATCCACTTTTAGGCTTTTGATGAGCACGATGGCACTATCCGGAACGTTCATCGCCGTGACAAAACCAGTTGCAGTTTCTGCCAGCAAGGCCATGGCACAGGCATGGAGCTGACCAATATGGTTCTGCATGGCTTTATGATTGGCGATGCTCACGACCACCTTGGACGCACTGATGTGCTGATAGCGGATTTTGGCCGACCCCACCATGGGCACCATCCGGCCAAAAGTTTTACTCAGTAAGGTGGTTCGAATACCTTGAGGTAGTCTTGATGTGGCTTGAACCAGTTTCGTCAGTCGATTGCGATGTGCCATAATTTCCTCAGCCAGACAGGACGCTGTCTTAATCCTTAAAGTTGTTGAACTGTAAAGGCAAACCGAATTGCTGTTCCTTCAGGAATGCCATCAATTGTTGCAAGGTATCGCGTTTCTTGTCGGTCACACGAATCTTGTCACCCTGAATTGAAGATTGCACTTTAATGCCACTTTCTTTAATGGCTTTATTAATTTTTTTCGCAGTATCAGAGTCAAGACCATCTTTAAGCTTGATGACCTGAATCACATTTTTACCAGAAGCTGTCATTTTTTGCGGATCAAGCGCCTGAATGTCGACTTTACGCTTATAGAAGTGGTTTTCCAGCATGGTATACACTTGCTCACATTGGAAATCACTCTCAGTGATAATTTTGATTTCCTTGTTTTTTTCATTCAGTTCAATTGAAACCTCCTGTCCACGGAAATCAAAACGTGTTCCGATTTCTTTTTGAGTGTTTTGAACTGCATGATTTACTTCAAAAATTTCTAATTCTGAAACAATATCGAAAGAAGGCATGGTTTAGACCTTTACAAATGGAAAGAATATCTGAGATGCTAGGGATGTTTTCTTCATTTGCCAAGTGTTGTTTATATCAAAGGAGTGCGCAATGATCCGTAAACAAGAAATTACAACATTTGAGTTCCCAGAAAATGCCGTAATCTGGGATGTACGCGATGCAAGTGCTTATGCTGAAGCACACGTGAAAGGGGCAGTGAATCAGCCCATTAACGATCTTTCAGCAGACAGCCTGACTCAGGTGTCGGCGGATCAACCAATTTATATTTTATGTGGCGGTGGAAGCAAAGCACCACGTGCAGCTGAGAAGTTAGAAGCTTTCGACAATTCACGTGAATATGTCATTCTGATGGGGGGAACCCGTGCTGCTCGTGAAGCAGGTATGCCCTTAGAACAGAGTGCATGATTGACTTTGTCAAAAAAGCGCCGTCAGGCGCTTTTTTAATGGGGGTAATATTTTCCGTCTCCTTTTAGAAAGGAGCAGGGAGAGGTGAAATATCTTCACAATAAAATAAGATCCTCACTCTAGCCCTCTCCCATAGGGGAGGGGAGAGCCCTTTAAAACAGGATTCTATATTTGCGGCTTGAAATATGGTTTTTTAGCTTTCACTTTTTTCTGAAAACGCGTCACGCTGAGTTTTTTGACGAGATCAGACGGAGCAGGACACGCCTCTCCGAGGATCTGGGCTGCCAGAATTTCACTGCATAATGGCGCAAACAGAAAACCCTTGGAACCCAGTCCCGCGAAACTGTAAATTTCTTCTCCGGTATGCATTTGACCCAGTAGCGGAAAATAATCCTGACTTTGTGCCCGTACCGAGGCACGGCCTTGCCAGGTCTCAGCGGCTGGCAGTGATTGGGCATATTCGGGGAAGACACTGTGGATAAGTTCATAGTTATGCACATGATCTTCTGTCAGTACGTCTGTGTCTTCGCGATTTGGATGAAAAGAAGCTCCAAGCAGCAGTTGTTCATGATTCAGCTGCATACAGTAGCCGCCATAACTATAGGCGGTTTTTAGGTTTAAGGGCTGGTTCTGGTTATTTACCCAGCTGACTTGGCCTCGAATCGGTTTGAGTACCGGATAATCTGTGAAGAACTGCTGGCTTTCTCGCGCCGTACAGACAATTACATGATCAAACTCCCCGAGGAACTGCTGATCTGTAAACAGCTGAGTGTTGGTGGCTGTTTCAATGCGGCTGATTTTGGCCTGTGCATAATGAATATTAGGATGTTGCAGAATTTCCTCCTGTAGCTGGTGCGGCGAAACAGCACCAGCTGCCAGAAGTTTTAAACTAGGATATTCGCTGTGTAGCTCTTGAGATTCCACCGCTTGCAGGGCCAGAATGCCTGCTGGATATTCATCTGCCAAACTGAGCAGTTGCTCAGGCTTTTTCAAAGCCAGCTGGCTGACCTGAATCGGGCGAAAAGCTTTAAAGCTCTGATAATGATTGAGGGCATATTGCCATGCCAGCGTCATCAGGTGTGCGCTGCTTTGTTCAATTGGACCGAGTTTGGGGTTTAGTAAGGCCAGAGGATTGCCTGATCCTCCTGCAAGTGGCGCTGACTGGTCGTAAATTGAGACTTGATGACCGCGCTGAGCGAATGCCCATGCCGCACTCAAGCCTGCAATTCCGGCGCCAATTACGGCAATCTGGCGGGGCTGGGTATTTAACTCAGGTTTTGATTCAGTTTTTTTTTGAGCAATATCCGACTCTGACGGACTGTCATTCTTTTCAGCAGGTTTCCAGATGGCTTTTAGCATTTCACGTTTATGGCCAAAGCCGCGGGGACGGGAAATAGAAATACCGTGATTTTTTAAGCCGCGCTTTAATACGCCTGCCACACTAAAAGATGCAAAGGTGGTTCCTGTCTCTGATAGGCGCACAATATGCTTTAAAACGTTTTCTTCCCACATATCCGGATTGCAGGAGGGCGCAAAACCATCCAGAAACCAGGCATTTACCGGCGCGGTTTTTTCGATGACAGGAAAGACTTCATGTGCATCTCCCAGCCAAAGATCCAGACTAAACCGCTCCTCAGGAAAGCTCAGGCGATGACAGCCCGCCAGAGGCATCGGATATTGGGCAATTAGTTGATCCGCCAGTGGTTTGAGTTCAGGCCAGACATGTAAAGCCCGGATCAGATCCGGTTTGGACAGAGGGAATTTCTCGACTGAAATGGCATGCAGATGACTCTGATTATCAGGTCGAAGCTGTTGCCAGAGCTGCCACAGTGCCAGAATATTGAGACCTGTACCAAATCCTGTTTCGCCTACACAAAAATATTCAAAAGCTTTGAGTTCTGTCAGGCGAGTGGTGAGGTCATTGCCATTTAAAAACACATGCCGCGTTTCTAATAAGCCATTATCTTTAGAAAAATACACATCACCAAACTGCTTGGAGACAGGCACATCAATGCCATCGACCAGTTGCCAATCCAGATCGGCGGTTTGAATTGCATGAGACAAAACGGGCACAACCTTTACTATGTCAAAGAGAGTGGTAGCTTACCATTGTCGGCGACGTTTGGTATAAACATAGCTGGCAATCAGGAAGCCCAGTAGTACGCCGACAGCCAGCGTTGCAGCACCATACAGGAACATCTGGGCACTACGTTCGCTTTGTAAGACCTGAACCTGAACACCAAGATTATCGTTCTTTAACTGTAATTCCTGATTCTGGGCCAAGGCTTCAAGATTGGCTTCTTCCAGCTGTTGTAAACGGGTGGCCTGATCTTTGACCAAGGCTTTGACCCTGGCTTCTTGCTGAACCTTATTGCGGGCAATTTCCTCTGCAGTTAAAGGCCTATTTTCAGCGGCTGGACTGGTCTGGGCAGAAGTGGCTACAGCCGGGAGAATTACAGGCTTTGCAGTGGACTGGGTTTGGACCGCTGTCTCTGGCGCTGCTACTGTCTGATGGTCCTGAATGGCGGGTGCAGGTAAAACCTCAACCGCCCACACCGGAGCAATCATAAAATATAGGCCAAGCATACTGGCAGTAACAACACGCATGAACCTTATCCTTGAGGAAATGCTTTATTAAATGGCTTGACGTCAATGTGTGCGTAGACCCCTTCTTTCAGGAAAGGCTCATCCTGTAACCAGGCATCCAGTGCTTCACGATTATCGAAGTCGACAATAATGGTACTGCCATAAAAGCCCGCTTGAGGATTGGCCGGGTCTTTAGGCATGGCACCTGCCACAATCAGACGGCCTTCGTCATCGAGTTTTTGTAAACGGGCAAGGTGCTGGGGACGAATTGCGAGGCGTTTTTCAACTGTACCTTCTTGATCGGTGCAGCTCACAACAAATAACGGCATGCTGGCTCTCTTGGTTTGTAGTTGGACTTATTCAGCGGTTTTAAAGTATTTACGCAATACAATAAACTGAATAATGATAAAGGAAAACATCACGATCATGTCACCAAATGCGGTAAATTCGCCCCAATATTTTCCATCCATCCATAAGTAGGCGAAAAAGGTATGCAAAAATGACATCAAGACAAACATCCCTACCCAGGCATAGTTGAGTTTGACCCAGCCTTTATCGGTTAAATTGAAGACAGGACCAAACAGGCGCTGGATTAATGGCTTTTTATCTTTGCTAAACCATGGCGACAAGAAAAACACCCCGGCAAAGACCAGATTCAGCAAAACGGCTTTTAGCCGGATATAGAAATCATCGCTCAGGATCAGGGTAATGCCACCAAAAATTACCGTCATAAACAGTACAATCCATTGCTGCTTGTCCAGACGGAATTTCTGCATGACGAATAAGGCACCGTAGACGACCAGCATAGAGATGATCAGGCCTGTGGTCGCAACAAGAATATTATTATTGTCGACACCTCCAGCAGAACCGATCAGTTGTAGCAGTTGATGGTCAGTGTCTTTTGGATCTACAGTTTTATATAAATAAAAGAAAATAATGAGTGGCACAAAGTCTAAAAGTGCTTTCATGTTAGAGTATCTAAATCTGATCAAATAAATGTCTATAGTATAGAGATGCACGGCGTAGATTTACATACACATAGTAATATTTCTGATGGGACTTTTAGTCCACAGCAATTGGTTGACGCTGCGGCGGGCAATTTCATCCATACTTTGGCCCTGACCGATCATGACACCATAGATGGTTTGACGCTGGCTCAAGAAGCCGCTAAAAATCATGAGATTAAGATTGTTTCTGGAGTTGAAATCTCCAGCCAGTGGTCACGTCCTGCAACCAAGAAAAATTATGGTGTGCATATTGTTGGGTTAAACATGCAGGATCTGGCCCCTTTACAAAAAGCGCTCAATCAACAAAAGAAAATCCGGGCTGAACGCTCTAAACAGATTTGCGATCTGCTGATTCCTTTAATTGGTCAGGATATTTATGCAGATGTGCTTGCCAAAGTGGACCAAGTTCCGGATCGGGTAACACGGACACATATTGCCAAAACGCTGGTAGAGAAGGGGATTGTGACCCGCCCGCAACAGGCCTTTGATAAATATATCAAGGAAGGCAAAAAAGCCTATGTCAAATTTGATGGCCTGAATCTTGAAGACACCATTCAGGTGATTCATGAAAGCGGCGGTTTTGCGGTGCTGGCACATCCGACCAAATATGATTTATCTGCGACCAATATCCGTTACCTGATCGAAATCTTTGCCAAGTTTGGTGGTGATGCCGTAGAGCTACCGCCCGCAATTGACCCAGCTTCAACCCGGCAGATGGTAGACCGAATGATTGCAGAGCATGGGCTCAAAGTATCAATAGGTAGTGATTTTCACGGTGACCATATGCCCTGGATTAAACTGGGGAATGTGCCGAGTTTAAAACCAGGGCAGGTCGGGATCTGGGAGAGTTTTGTTTAGTTATTGCCTCAATTTCTAGCTGCTCCGCGAGTCTGAGAGGGTGCAAGAGTAGAGAAAACACCAGGAAAGACATTAAAGCAAATTATGATCTTGAGCTTTAATTGGTGGTGGCGTCGGTTTACCCAAAGTTCCTAGCAGTTCAATTTCAATCGTACGCACCATAGAGTCCAAGGGCAGGTCATTACTCTGTGTGCCAAAAGGCTCCTCAATTTCTGAACTTAAGGCATCCAGACCTAAAAAGGTATAAGCCAGAATTCCCACCAGCAAGGGGGTCAGCAAGCCGAGGGTTGAACCCAGACTAAAGGGTAAAATAAAACAGAAAAAATAGACGGTACGGTTGAGCAGAACCGAATAGGCAAAAGGCAAAGGTGTCGTTGCAATCCGGTCACAGCCGGTTTGTACAATACTAAGCTCGGCCACATGATCATTCATCTGCATATAAATCACGTCAGAAATTTCACCTTCTTTGAGTGCCTGCATCAGCTCCCATTGAATCAGGCTCAGCGTATACTGCGGGGCATTGGCTTGCTGATACAGCTGGGTAATGGCCTGCTGGCTCATGCCACTGGTTTCAACCAGTTCGGTCGGGTTCGCTGTTTGGT
>NZ_SMTB01000081.1:0-13341 GCF_006864105.1 Acinetobacter sp. RF14B
GATGAGGATAGTGGCGCGAAAGCCGAGATCCAGCATCTGACCCAACAGATTGAAACGGTCGAGAAAGAATATAGCGAACTTGAAGAGGTCTGGCGTGCAGACAAGGCGCTGGTGGCCGGAAATAAAGCCATAGGCCGAGCTGGATTTTAAAATACGCTGTGCCTGACGATAGTTGCTGGCTTCAGCTGAAATCTGTGGTGCTACGGTTTTCTTTTCCAGTGCTGCATTATTCAGCTCAATAGCTTCATCATCAGGCGTGATCACTTCAGCCGAAGCAGGAGCGTCTGCCTTGGTATTAAGACATGAAATGCAGGCATATTCAGGTTTGGCCATAAAAATGGTATTGCCATGCGCATCTTCAATACGGGTAATAAAATGGGGCTGAATGCGGTAACCGCCATTGGCAAAAGTTGCATAGCCTGTGGCCATCTGGATGGGTAAAACCTGTGGTGTACCGAGTGCAATAGTATAGTTACGCGGAATCTGGCTATCTTGCAGACCAAAATCCATAAACAGCTGCCGGGTGCGTTCAATACCGACTGACTGTAGCAGGCGTACCGAAACGGTATTACGGGATAGATAAAGTGCACGGCGTAATGGAATCATACCTAGGTAACGGCCATCCGAGTTACGTGGACTCCATTTACCAATAGTGATTGGCGCATCATTCACCATGGTATGTGGGGTCATGCCACGTTCTAAAGCCAGTGCATAAACGAAGGGCTTAATGATCGAACCAGGTTGCCGCCAGCCTTGAATGGCCCGGTTAAATTTGGACTGATAAAAATTATAGCCGCCTACCACCGCTTCAATCGCGCCATTATTCGGGTTGATTGCAATCAGCTGACCCTGTGCTTGCGGAATTTGCACCAGGGACCAGGAGCTTTTATCCTGATTAGGTCTTAAACGGACAATATCTTTAACTTGAACAACTTGTGACGCTCGGCTCGGTGCAGCCCCCACGCTGTTGACGTTACGATAGGGACGCGCCCAAGACATGCCTGACCAGGGAACAGTCACAGTCGTACCATCCTGCATCAGGGCTTCAAAGCTATTCTTATGCACCTGAGTGACCTGAGCAGGAAAAGTATTGGCATAGGCACGGAAATTGCTCAGTGGCTGATCATGGGCTTCTGCTCCACGCCAGCCATGACGGCGATCATACGCCTCCAAACCATTTTGCACAGCTTGTTCGGCATAGGCCTGCCGTTGGCTGTGAATGGTGGTATAGACTTTATAGCCGGAATCTACAGCCTGCTCACCCAGATTTCTGACCAGTTCTGCCCGGACCATTTCGCCCACATAGGGAAATTTGTTACGGGTACTGCGATCCGGCATATCCAGGTTAACTGGCTCGGCAATAGCTTCCTGGTATTGCGTCTGGTTGAGATAACCCAATTGCAGCATACGTCCCAAAATCCAGTTGCGGCGCTCTAAAGCACGTTTGGGATTGGCGACCGGGTTATAACGGGAAGGTGCTTTGGGCAAACCTGCAATCATTGCCATTTGGGCAGTCGAAAGCTCTTCCAGACTTTTGTTATAGTAAATTTTGGCAGCTGCCGCGATACCATAAGCATTTTTACCCAGGAAAATTTTATTGACATATAACGTCAAAATTTCTTCTTTTTTCAGGTTCTGTTCAATTTTTCGTGCCAGAAAAATTTCAGTCAGCTTACGCTTTAAAGTACGTTCGGGGCTTAAATAATAATTCTTTGCAACCTGCATAGTGATGGTGGAGCCGCCCGTCTGTACATCGGAACCCGTTACACTTTCACTGAGTGCCCGTCCCAGGCCTTTAAAACTGATGCCGCTATGCTCAAAAAAGCTGGAATCTTCGGCCGCCAGAAAGGCATGAATAAACTCAGGTGGAATTTGTTCATATTTCACGGGAACCGAAAGTTTGCCGCCATACTCGGCAATTAGCTCATTATCCGCACTAAAAACTTGCAGGGGCTTTAATAGGGGAGCCTTTTGCAGTGTGGACATTTCAGGCAAAGATGGGGCAATATAGAGATACATGCCATAGAAACCCATCGGAACTGAGATCGCTATAATAATAATGATCAAAAAAAATGGATGAACAAGGCCTGAACAAGATAGCTTTTTCATAACAAGTAAGTTTTAATAAGAGCTAATGGCAAACTAATGAGCGATCAGTATATCCTTTAGATATGCATATTGTTAGATGAGTTATTGTATCTATATAAAATTATAGGCGTACTCAGTTGGTAAGCTGTATTTTTATTGGGGATAAAAAAATAATAGGAAAGTGATGGTGCGCAGATTATATCGTAAGCCAAATAAGGGGTTAATGGGGGTTGATATTAGTTCGACTTCTGTAAAGTTGTTAGAGTTATCTGTAAAAAGTGGCCGTTATTGGGTAGAAAGCTATGCACTGGTTCCTTTACCAGAAAGCAGTGTGGTTGAAAAAAATATTTTAAATCCAGAAGCGGTGGGAGATGCTCTGGCACGTGCGATTAATCTAGCCAATCTCCAATCTAATCAAGCCGCTTTTGCCATTCCAACTTCAATGGTGATTACCAAAACTATTGAAATGGACGCTGATATGTCTGATGAGGAACGGGAAATTCAGATTCGTGAAGACGCTGAACAATATATTCCCTTCCCTTTGGATGAAGCCAGTCTGGATTTTGAAGTCCTGCCGGATCGTCTCGCGAACCCAAACCGGGTCAATGTGCTCTTGGTTGCGACCCGAATCGAGAATGTCGAAACACGTTCCGAAGTGCTGCAAATCGCTGGAGTAACTCCCAAGATTGCCGATGTCGAAAGCTTTGCGCTGGAGAATGCATTTAAGGTATTTTCAGACACCTTGCCGATGGGGGTCAATACGGTCGGTATTCTGGATATCGGACATAGCATGACCACCCTGTCTGTTATGCAAAATAATAAAATCATTTATACCCGTGAACAGGTGTTCGGTGGCAAACAGCTGACTCAGGAAATCCAGAATCGTTACGGATTGTCTTTTGAGGAAGCCGGGCGTGCCAAAAAAAACCGTGCCTTGCCGGATGATTATGATGTCGAAGTATTGGAGCCGTTTCTGGATGCCGTGGTGCAACAGGCTGCGCGTTCCTTGCAGTTCTTCTTTTCGTCTTCACAATTTAATGAAATTGATCATATTTTATTGGCAGGGGGGAATGCCAATATTCCGGGGCTGGCGAAATTGTTACAGCAGAAATTGGGCTACCGGGTCACCATCGCAAATCCATTTTTACAAATGGGCTTTGCTCCTCAAATCGATATTAAAAAAATTGAAAATGATGCGTCCTCACTCATGATTGCATGCGGTTTGGCATTGAGGAGTTTTGATTAATGGCAAGAATTAACCTACTTCCTTGGCGTGATGAGCTAAGAGTTAAAAGAAATAATGAATTTGTGGCAATTTGTGTGGGGGCACTTTTTCTGGGGTTAGCAGCAGCAGGATCGACCTGGTTTTACTATGACCATAAGCTGCAGGATCAGGAGCAGGCCAATCAGCTAATTGTCAGTACGAACCAAAATCTGGATGTGCAGCTGAAGGCTCTGGAGGGCTTGCAAGAACAGCGTAATGCCATTGTGGAACGCATGAAGCTGATTCAGGGCTTACAGACCCAGCGCCCAATTGCGGTGCATCTGATTGATGAGATTGTACGGGTCACTCCAAGCAATATGTACATTACCAAATTTCAGCGTAGTGGCGATAAATTTACCATTGAAGGTAAAGCTGAAAGCCCAAATACGGTTGCAGAATTATTACGTAATCTGGAAGCTTCCTCCTGGTACCGGAATGCGTTTATGAATGCGTTTCTGGTGGCAGAAGCCTCAAAAGAAAAAGCGCCTAGTTCGGTTATTCCACGTGTGGAAGAATCCTATGGAAGTTTTACGGTAACGGTTGATCTGGATCAGATTAATCAGCCTGTTCTGACCGAAGAACAACAGCCAGTTAGTCCTGCAGCGGGAGCATCATCATGAGTAATCAAGAATTTGATGAGTTCAGCCAAGAGACAGTGGCTGTTCCTAGAAAAAAAATGACGGTTGAAAAGTTCTTTCAACAGTTTAATACCCTGGACCCGAATAACTACGGTAGCTGGCCTTTATCGGTCAAGATTAGCTGCTGGATTTTTATTATCGTCCTGATTTTTATGCTGGTGTATTTTATTGTGATTCGCAGCACCATTGAATCGATTTCGCAGGCCAATGCACAGGAACAGAACCTGCTCAATGAGTTCCGTGAAAAAGAATCTAAATTGCGTAATTTGCAGCAGTATCAGATTCAGTTACAGGAAATGGAAGCACGTTTTAACCAGCAGTTAGAACAGTTGCCTAAAGAAACTGAAATTCCGGGACTGGTCGAAGATATTAACCTGAGTGGAGTGAACTCTGGTTTAAAATTCAAAAATATTCGTCTGGAGCCTGAAGTTAAGCAAGAATTCTTTATTGAACAGCCCATCGCTATTGAGGCCACTGGGGACTATCACGCATTTGGTTCTTTTGTCAGCAGCATTGCCGGTCTATCCCGGATTGTAACGCTGCATGATTTCACTATTAGCGGTACTGAAAGCCAGGAAAAGAAATCTGAAATTCCTGTGATTGACTATATCGTTAAAGCCAAGACTTATCGTTATGTTGGGAATAGTGATGATGCCTCATCACCAACGAATAACGCCAGTACCACGGGGGCTCAATAATGAATATCATTAAAATGACATCGGCCTTGACCCTTGGTTTTTTACTGGCAGGCTGTGAATCCAGAATTGATCTGGTCAATCAGGAAATGGCCAATATTCGTAATCAGCCGCCTTTACCGATTGAGCCTGCGCCAGACTTTATGCCTGTAGAAACGTTTAACTATGCAGCCCATTCACTGAAAAGCCCTTTTTTACCAAGCTCACTGGCAGCTGAACTAAAAATTATGGCAGGTAAGCGGGTTTATCCAAATTTATCACGTCAATTACAGCCATTGGAAAGCTATCCGCTGGAAACCTTGAGCATGAAAGGGACGATGAGAAATCAGGCAGGACAGATTCTGGCTCTGATGCAAACTCCAGACGGCGAAATTGAGCGGATACAGCGGGGCAGTTATATGGGGCTGAATCACGGTCGGGTGGTTAATATTACACCCACTCAGATTGACTTGATTGAGATTATTCCAGATGGTCGTGAGGGGTATGTGGAACGACCACGAAGTCTGGTTCTGATCGGACCAGCGCCATAAGTTTTAAGGAATAAAAATGAATAAGAGTATGAAAGAATTTATTTTTGGGGATGCTAATACAATGACTCATGTGTTTCGTCAGTTTTCAATGGGGGCTGTAGCGATTGCGGTCATGCAGGCAGCAAGCGCACAGGTGGCCTTGACCAATGTGGTCGCAATGCAGATTCCTGGACAAGGTACAGAAATTCGGGTCATGTTCAATGGTTTGCCACCGCAACCACAAGCGTATCAGTTGGAATCTCCTTCCCGGCTCATTCTGGATTTTGATCAGGCCCAGCAAAATCTTAAACAGGCCCATATTCCGGTCGCTACAGCTGAAGCTAATTCTGTGGATGTCAGCTCGGATGCTGAGCGTGCGCGCTTGACAGTGAACCTGGCCAAAGCAGGGGCGTTCACCACGCGCACTGAAGGTAACACCTTTATTCTTAAAATTAATTCGGCCAGCTCGCTAGCAACTGTACAGCCGGTTATAGAACAACAGAAAGTGGCCCAAGGCATTAGTAATATCAGTTTCCAGCGTGGTTCCCAAGGTGAAGGCCAGGTGGTGATTGATCTGGCCGGCAGTAATACCCCGGTAGATGTACAGCAGCAGGGCACTAAAGTCATTGTGCGCACTCTTGGAAGCAAGATTCCTGCGCATTTAACGCGTCGCTTGAATGTGAATGATTTCGCTACGCCTGTGTCGACAGTAGATGCTGTTAACCAGAATGGCAGTGGTGTTATTACCATCCAGTCAGGTGAAAGTTATGAATATATGGCCTATCAGACAGATAACCGGCTGACGATCAGCCTGAAGCGCCCTGAAGCCAAAAGTCCGCTACGTCCCAAAGAAATGACTTATACGGGCAAGAAAATCTCGCTCGATTTCCAGGATATTGAGGTACGTCGTGTGCTACAGCTACTGGCTGATTTTACCGATATCAATATGGTCGCAGCTGACAGTGTGCAGGGAAATATTACTTTGCGCTTGAAAGATGTGCCTTGGGATCAGGCGCTGGACATCGTACTGAAAACCAAAAATCTGGATAAGCGCCGTAATGGCAATGTCATCTGGATTGCACCGGTTACTGAATTGATCAAAGCTGAGGAAGAAGAAGCCAAAGCCTTAGCGCAAAGCGTGAAATTGGCGCCCATTCAAACGGAATATATGCAGCTCAGTTATGCCAAAGCAGCAGAAATTGAAAAACTGATCACACAAAATAAAGGGTCATCCAATTCAGGCAGCTCCACTGGGAGCAATAATGATGATAAGGAAAGCTTACTGAGTTCACGTGGTTCTGTTTCTATTGATGCCCGTACCAATACTTTAATTGTCAATGATACTCAGGCTTTTATTGACAAAATTCGTAACCTGGTTGATCTGCTGGATGTACAAGTCAAGCAGGTGATGGTGGAGGCGCGCATCGTACGCGCCACGACTGACTTTACCAAAGAAATGGGTGTGAAGTGGGGTATTCTGTCACAGGGGATTACTAATAATAATCACCTGCTGGTGGGCGGGAGCGATACTACAATATGGGATCTTAGAGAACCTGAACTGGATAGTGAAACTGGTCGCTGGACTTATGATATTCAACGACCAGATAACCTGAATGTAGACCTGGGAGTCACCAGCCCTGGCGCCAGCCGGATTGCTTTTGGCCTAATCAGTTTATCTGACTTTATGCTTGACCTTGAGCTTTCTGCCCTGCAGGCGGATGGGTATGGCGAAGTTATCTCGACACCTAAAGTCATGACTGCAGACAAGCAAAAAGCGATAGTTACGTCCGGTTCGCAGATTCCTTATCAGTCTGCAGAAGGGGGCGGTGCGAATGCGGTTTCAACTACCGAGTTTATTGATGCAACCTTAAGTCTGGATGTGACCCCAAGTATTACCCCAGATGGTAAGGTTCAAATGGAACTGAATATCACCAGTGACTCTCCAGGAAACCCGACGCCAACAGGCCAGTTAACGATCAACAAAAATCAGATCAATACCAATGTATTGGTCGGTGATGGAGAAACAGTAGTACTAGGCGGTATTTTTGAGCAGGAAACCCGTAATGCACAAACCAAGGTTCCATTCCTGGGAGATATTCCGTATTTAGGGCGTTTATTCCGTAAAGATTTGAAATCGGACAACAAGCGCGAGCTACTGATTTTTGTTACACCTCGAATTGTTAATGACAGTGTTTCAAGAAATCATTAATATATTTTGAATTTAACAAAATGAATAGGTGACTCCTTGCCAAGCAAAGAGTTTGAAACCCTGCCAAATATCTATTTGGTAGGGCCAATGGGGGCCGGTAAAACAACAGTAGGACGACATCTGGCGGAATTGTTAGGACGTGAATTTCTGGATAGTGATCATGAAATTGAGCGGAAAACAGGTGCTACGATTCCTTGGATCTTTGAAAAAGAGGGTGAACAGGGGTTTCGAAGTCGTGAAACTGTGGTCATTGATGAGTTAACCTCAAGGCCACAACTGGTACTTGCAACCGGTGGTGGCGCAATTACCCAAGCCCCAAATCGAAATTATCTGAAACAGCGCGGAATCGTTGTTTATCTTTATACTCCAGTTGAAATTCAGCTACAACGTACCTATCGCGATAAAAACCGTCCACTCCTTCAGGTCGAAAATCCGGAACAGAAGCTACGTGACTTACTGGCGGTCCGTGATCCGTTATATCGTGAAGTGGCAGATTATATTATTGAGACCAATCAAGGCGCTGCACGCGACTTGGCGCAGCGGATTTTACATCTCATTCTTTCCAAAAAATAAGTTTAGTTGAATAAAGTGGTTCCATCATGCAAACCTTATACGTAGAACTCGGTGATCGTCGTTATCCAATCTATATTGGCAGTCAGCTCGATCCTCAGCAATTACTTGCGCCTTATCTTCATGGCAAACAGGTGATGATTGTGAGCAATGCAACGATTGCACCACTTTATCTTCAGCATTATCAGGCAGCCCTCGAACAGTTAGGTAAAACGGTGGCTACCTGTATTTTGCCTGATGGTGAAAAATACAAAAACATTGAACACCTGAACCTGATTTTTGATGCCTTGCTGGAAGCTGGATTTAACCGCGATTGTACCGTCTTGGCATTGGGAGGGGGGGTGATCGGTGATATGGCCGGTTTTGCTTCGGCCTGTTTCCAGCGCGGGGTCTATTTTGTTCAGGTACCGACCACCTTGCTGTCTCAGGTAGACTCTAGTGTGGGGGGGAAAACCGGGATCAACCATCCGCTGGGTAAAAATATGATTGGCGCTTTCCAGCAGCCTCAGGTGGTACTCGCGGATATGTCTCAACTGAAGACCTTGCCGGCGCGTGAACTGTCTGCCGGACTGGCTGAAGTGATTAAATATGCGCTCTTGGGTGATGAGTCATTTTTAGTATGGCTTGAGCAGCATATGGAAGCCTTGGTGGCTGGTGATGCCGTATTGCTGGCCGAAGCCGTCTATCGGTCATGTGCACATAAAGCACGTATTGTGGCCAATGATGAGAAAGAGCAGGGTGAGCGTGCGCTCCTGAATCTTGGCCATACTTTTGGTCATGCCATTGAATCTTATCTGGGCTATGGTGAATGGCTGCATGGCGAGGCTGTGGCAACTGGTATGGTTATGGCGGCTGATCTGTCACAGCGCATGGGATGGATTTCAGCAGCAGATCTGCAGCGTACAAAAAAAATCATTTCTCGTGCCAAACTACCAATCGTTTGTCCTAAAATTCCTCTGGATGAGTTTCTGGCCTATATGGCCCATGATAAGAAAGTCTTAAATGGCCAGTTACGTCTGGTATTATTGAAACAGCTCGGACATGCCGTGATTACCCGCGACTTCGATGTCGAGTTAATGAAACAGGCAATTTTAGCCAATCAGGCACAGGTTTAAATTGATATGGCAGCATTAGGTACCCCTTGGCAAAAGATTCAGCATTATTTCTGGCTGGTCTGTGGCATATGCTGCCTGCTTGCTGCGCTGATCTTTTGGTCTATGACTGATTCTGAGGAGCTGGTAGAGATCCAAAAGCAGCCAAAATCTGAAGAAGAAGTTCAGATTCAGCCCGAAAAGGTGGCTTCTATGACTCATCTTGGTGCATTGCAGGATGAAGTCAAACCTTTAGACCTAAATACACGTATTGTGGTGACAGCAAGCCATGAACCTGAGTTTCGTGGCAGTAAATATATCAGTGAAAACAAAAAACAGTATGCTATTGAACTGTTTCGGGTAGGGCAGGAAGCCATTCTCAAAAGCTTTCTTAAAAAACAGAGCGACCGTAAGCCTTTCACTTATGTGCGTGTTTCGGGTGAGAATCAGCCTGAACAGTTCGTATTGCTGTATGGTTTATATAAAACAGCCAATGAAGCGAACCAGGCCTTATCAAGCCTAAACCTCAGTCTACCAAAATCGGTGCAACCTGAAGTTGTACAGATGCAGCGTTATGCCGGCCTGGTGGATGGACTGGGATCGGAAGAGCTGAACAGTAATCAAAAGCTGTACGAGATTCGCCTGAAAAATGTGCCTTTACCGAGAGTAGAGGAATCCATCCGACCCAAAAATGATGCATCACCGACAACTTCAGCTGGCTCTGGTACTGCAACAACCAGTACAACCGTTGTTCGCCGTGACGAATCTGGCAAGGTGGTCGATGTGAAAAAATCAGAAAGTGCCGTCGAGAATGCGCCACGCCCAGAAACCAATCCACGTCCTCAACCGCAGGAAAACGAGATTCGTGATCCCTTTAACTAATCCGGTCTAAAATAGCGCACCAAGCGATGACAAGAATCAAAAATGAACATTTTTGGTGCGAAAAATATATAGCTTTGTCTTCTTTCTCATAAGTCATTCTAGAGCACTTTTATCAATCACTTTTTGATCAAGACCAGGGACATTTCCTGCTTGCAGGAGAGGTTGAGGGAGAGGTGCTTATACCACCCTCATTCTCTTGCGGTGCATGCTGCTCCTCCCACAGAGAATATCTATTTAAACATGTGAATCGGCTCATTATTGTTTTATGGATAGCAAAAATATAGTAATTATTTGTTTTTAATGAATTTTTAATTTATATCTTAAAAATTGGCATGCAATTTGCTTTCTTGCTGGGTGAGTGAAATGAATCTCCCTGTTTTGGCATGACGATCATTGAATAACTGGGTGCTATAGTCATATTTCTGGCTCATTTTTATATCCTGTATCAGCAAAATGAATTTTATTTTTCTTATATTCGGTTTAAAAGGAGAGTAGAGGAAAGATAAGAGAGCCTGAATATTGCTGTAAAGAGGCTATTTTCCAGATCAGACCGGACGCCATCACATAGAAGAGTTTAAATTGTTTAATCGCCTATTGGCTTCGTGAGAAAGAAGGGTACGCTATGCACATGCCATCGCCTAATACTGTAGCTCCCGCTCAAGGTTTATATCAGCCGGATGAGTTTAAAGATAACTGTGGTTTCGGTTTAATCGCCCATATGCAGGGTGAGGCCAGCCATGATCTGGTCAAGACCGCGATGCATAGCCTGAGCTGCATGACCCACCGTGGGGGGATCGCCGCAGATGGCAAGACTGGAGATGGCTGTGGTTTGCTGTTGGCGATGCCCAAGCAGTTCTTTCGTGAAGAAGCAAAAAAACTTAGTGATATCACGCTCAGTGAAATATTTGCTGTCGGTACAGTGTTCTTAAGCCTGGATCCTGCAATTGCAGCACATGCTAAAAAGATTCTCAGCAAAGAAATTGAGGCCGAAGGCTGCCGCGTGCTGGCCTGGCGTGTGGTTCCAACCAATAATCAGGCGCTGGGTGAAATTGCCCTGCAGTCTTTGCCTGCATTTGAGCAGGTTATGGTCAATTGCCCGATGGGGGTGACGGAGGTTGAGTTCAACCGCAAACTGTTCTTGGCGCGTCGTCGTGCAGAGCAGCAGTTGAGTCATGATACCGCATTTTATGTGACCACCTTGTGTTCCAGCGTCATTAGCTATAAAGGCTTGATGATGCCTGCTTATATTGCGCAGTTTTATCTTGACCTTGCCGATGAGCGTTTGGCCTCTCATATTGTGGTGTTCCACCAGCGTTTTTCGACCAACACTTTACCGCGCTGGCCTCTGGCGCAGCCCTTCCGTTATCTTGCCCATAATGGTGAAATTAATACCATTACTGCCAACCGTAACTGGGCAATGGCGCGAACCCCGAAATTCGAAAATCCGCTCTTACCGGGTCTAACTGATCTGACACCGATTGTAAACCGCACTGGTTCAGACTCTTCAAGCCTCGACAACATGCTGGAGATTCTGGTCGGTGGTGGCATGGATCTGTTCCGCGCCCTGCGCATGCTGGTGCCACCTGCCTGGCAGAACGTGGAAACTTTAGATGCCGATCTGCGTGCATTTTATGAATTCAACTCAAAACACATGGAAGCCTGGGATGGTCCGGCTGGTCTGGTCATTCAGGATGGCCGTCACGCGATCTGTATGCTGGATCGTAATGGTTTGCGCCCTGCACGTTGGGTGATCACCAAAAATGGCTATATTACCCTAGCCTCTGAAATCGGGGTTTGGGGCTATGAGCCTGAAGATGTGATTTCTAAAGGCCGAGTCGGTCCGGGGCAAATTCTGGTGATTGATACTTTCACCGGAAAAATGCTCGATACCAGAGATGTCAGCAATCACCTGAAAAAAATGCGTCCTTACCGTGAGTGGCTGCGTGAAAACTCAGTGCGTGTGCAGGGTAGCCCGGAACTGGAAGAATATCTATGCGATCAGGGCTTAAAAGGCGAAGAGCTTAAAGCTGCACAGAAAATGTTCATGGTGACTTTTGAAGAGCGCGATCAACTGCTTCGTCCTATTGCAGAAAGCGGTCAGGAAGCTGTTGGTTCAATGGGGGATGATACGCCAATGGCAGTGTTGTCTCGTCAAGTGCGTCATGTATCGGATTACTTCCGTCAGCAGTTTGCGCAGGTGACCAATCCACCCATCGACCCATTACGTGAATCTATAGTCATGTCCTTGGAAACCTGTTTGGGGCGTGAGCAAAATGTGTTTGAGCAGGGTCCTGAACATGCAGATCGCTTGATTATCTCCAGTCCGGTGCTTTCAAATTCGAAAATGCATCAGATTCGTACGCTGGGTCGTACAGGCTATGAAATTGCAGATATCGACCTGAACTATGCTGAAGGTGAGGGTCTGGCCGCCGCCATCACCCGTATCTGTGAAGAGTCTGCGCGAGCGATTGGTAATGGCAAAACCTTGTTGCTGCTTTCAGATAAAAAAATCCGTCCCGGTTTTCTGCCTGCGAATGTTTTGATGGCCACAGGTGCGGTCCATCATCATTTAATCAATGCCGGTTTACGTACCGATGCCAACATTATTGTCGAAACTGGCTTGGCACGTGATCCGCATCAATTTGCTGTACTGTTAGGCTTTGGCGCGACCGCCATTTATCCCTATCTCGCCTATGATGTGATCAATGACCTGATTGCCAAAGGCGAGCTATTAGGCGACCCTCTGCATGCACAGGCCAATTTCCGTAAAGGGATTGAAAAAGGCTTGTTAAAAGTCCTGTCTAAAATGGGAATTTCAACAGTTGCCTCTTATCGCGGCGGTCAGCTATTTGAAGCAGTAGGCCTGTCAGATGAAGTGGTACACACCTGCTTTACCGGTGTGCCTAGCCGGATTCAAGGTGCCACATTTACAGACCTTGAAAATGATCAGAAAAAACTGGCGGACATGGCCTGGAAATTACGTAAGCCAATCGATCAGGGTGGTTTGCTGAAATTTGTTTTTAACAAGGAATATCATGCCTTTAATCCGGATGTGATTAACTCGCTGCATAAAGCTGTACGTTCGGGCAATTATGCGGATTTTAAAGCCTATGCTGAATTGGTGAATAACCGCCCAGTGGCAACCATTCGTGATTTATTTAAACTCAAAACCGAGCATTCCATTGCATTGGATGAGGTGGAATCTATCGAAGAGATCTTGCCGCGTTTTGACTCTGCCGGTATGTCTTTGGGAGCCTTGTCTCCTGAAGCACATGAAGCGATTGCGATTGCCATGAACACCATTGGCGGGCGTTCCAATTCAGGCGAAGGGGGGGAAGATCCGGCGCGTTACGGCACCCTTCGTAACTCGAAAATCAAGCAGATTGCCTCAGGCC